>JBDLWC010000167.1:0-3070 GCA_039804485.1 Verrucomicrobiota bacterium | reverse complement strand
GGCTTTGCCGCGCGGCCGGCGCCGACACGCTGGTCGCCGGCACGGCTTTCTTCAAGGCGCCCGACCGCCGGGCGTTCGTCCGCGACCTGACCGCCTAAGCGGCCGCGGGCGGCGGGTCGACCCGCTGCTCCTTCTCCTTCTGCAGGCGGAGCTGGCCGCAGGCGGCGTCGATATCGTGCCCCTTCTCCCGTCGCAAGGTAGCCGTGACGCCGAGGGCGCGCAGCTCTTTGACGAAACGGTCCTGGCGCGTCAGGGACGGCCGCACCCAAGGCAGGCCTTCGACCTTGTTGTAGGGGATCAGATTGACGTGGGCGTGGAGCTCGCGCGCGATGGCGGCGAGACGCTTCGCCTGGTCGAGGGAGTCGTTGATGTCCTCGATGAGGATGAACTCCAAGGTCAGCATGCGCCCGTGCTTGCGGGCGAAGGCCTTGGCGGCGGGGATCAGCTCCTCCAAGGGATACTTGCGGTTCACCGGCATGATCTGCTGGCGGACCTCGTTGGTCGCGCCGTGCAGGCTGATGGCCAGGCGGAAACCGAGAGGCTCTTCGGCCAGCTTGAGGATCTTGGGGACGACCCCGGAGGTCGAGATGGTCACCCGCCGGGCGCCGAAACCGAACCCCCAGGGGGCGTTGACGATGCGCAGCGCGGCCAGGAGGTTGTCGTAATTGGCCAAGGGCTCGCCCATCCCCATCACCACGATATTGTCGAAAGAGGCCAGGCCTTCGGCAGCCCTGGCAGGGTCGGCCTTATCCTCGATCCGGCAGACTTGGACCAGCTGGGAGACGATTTCCCCCACGGAAAGGTCTCTTTTCCAGCCTTCCAGGCCGGAAGCGCAGAACTTACAGCCGTAAGCGCAGCCCACTTGGGTCGAAATACAGATGGTTCGGCGCGATTTCTCCTGGCCCACCCCCTCCATCGGCGCGCGGATGATGACCGTCTCGATCAAAGACCCGTCGCGGAGGCGTTGCAGGATCTTCTGGGTGACGTCCGAAGAGGCTTTCCGCTGCATCAAGGCCGTGGCCTCGAAGTCGTAATGCTCGGCCAGCCAAGCCCGCAAGGGGGCCGGCAGGTTGGTCATGACCTCCGGCGACTCCGCCCGGCGGGGATAGACCCATTCGAAGATCTGCGCCGCCCGGTAACGCGGGTGGCCGCCCGCGACCAGACGCTCGCCGAGAGACTCGGGAGTTTCGCCGTGGATTGAGGGTTTTTCGGGCGTAAAGGCCATGAAGGTGACGCGGGGCGACGGAAGGGTGATTCGGAGACTCCGATGCCCCCAGCCTTCCTGCTTGCAAGTGAGAATTGTTGTCCCCAAAACCCTCTTTTGCAATGAGCAACAAGGCCCTGACCCCACAAGGTGGTAAAATGAACTCCCTTCAAGCCGCCCTCGACCTGGTGGCCACGGGTCAGCCGGCCTTCTGCCTGCACCAAGCGTGGGGTATCGGCGTCATCCGTTCCTACGACGAGGCCGCCAAGCGTTTCTCCATCGATTTCCCTGAGCAGAACAAGAAGGGCCACGCGATGGACGCCGCCTTCTTCCTCGGCAAGATCGAGTTCATCAACCCCACCGGCGTGGTCGCCAAGGCTTACGCGGACGCCACCAAGGCCGAAATCGCCACCTTGGTCGCCAACGACCCCGCCGGCCTGGTCAAGGCGCTGCTGGCCGAGTACCCGACGGGCGAGTGCACCTCCTACGCCCTCGAGGCCAACCTCGAACGCGTCCATTTCGCCTCCCTGCCCGCCGGCAAGGACCGCCACGCGGCCTTCAAGGCCTGGTGGACCAAGGGCCGCGCCGCCGTCCGCAAAGACCGCGCCATCCTCGTCCCTGAGCGCAAAGGCGGCCTCTACGCCCTGCTGGAAGCCCCGCAGGACCTCGGCGAAGACCTCTTCGCCCAGTACGAATCCGCCCCGAATTTCGAACGTAAGCTCCTCCTGCTCGAAGAACTGGCGATGAGCACGGCCGCCGAGACGCGCTCCGCCGCGAACCAGGCCAACCTCGAGAAGGTCTCCGCCGACCTCCACAAGGAGATCCGCAAGCTGGAGACCGCCCGTCGCCGCGACAACCTCCCGGCCATCCTCGGAGGCATCTGGAACCGCGATAAGTTCTTCCGCTCGGCCGTCGAGAACGTCGAGACCGCCAGCCCCACCGCCTCCGAGATCATCGCCCTCTGCACCGAGAGCGACCTCGCTTTCGTCGCGCTCAACATCCCTCACACGAGCGAGAAGATCCGCAGCCTGCTCGACCTCGTCCGCGCCCATCACGGCGACAACTGGGCCGACCGCGCCTTCGACCTGCTCCGCAACCGCGACATCGGCGGCACCAAGAGCGGCTCCGCCAAGCTGGTCTCGGAATGTATCGGCTACCTCTGCGACCAGGAGCTCTCCGCCGAAGTCGGCCGCCGCTTCTCGCAGTGGCTCGAGACCCGCGAACTGCGGGCTCCGGTCATCATCTGGGTCATCAAGAACCGCGACTCCAAGAAGTACGCGGACATCGTCAGCCGCCTGATCCATCCGGGCCTGCTGGGCGCCATCCTCGCCTCCATCGACACCGAGTCGCTGGAATCCAACTCCACCGCCCGCATCCCGCTGGCCAACGAGCTGATCAAGGACAAGGAACTCATCGGCCACATCCTCAGCCCCGCCGGCGGCAAGAAGGCCGACAGCGAGACGGTCTTCGACCTGACCCGCACGATGATGAGCAGCCAGGGCTTCGACGAGATGACCAAGAAGGCCCTCCTCTCGCGCCTCGCCAAGATCGAACCGCACGTCCAGCGCCTCGCCAAGTCCAAGCACTCCGGCTCCGAAGCCGAAGAGAAGGAACTGCTCGTCTCCAAGGCCTCCAAGGAGGAGAAGGAACGCGAACTCGAAGACCTCGTGAAAGTGCGCCTCCCCGCCGTCAAGGAAGCGATCCAGGTCGCCAAGGAGCATGGCGACCTTCGCGAAAACTCCGAATACAAGATGGCCCGCCAGGACCACGACACCCTCTCGGCCCGCCGCGCGGAACTCGACGGACTTCTCAAGAAGGCCCGCGTGACCGATTTCAGCGAAGCCCCCACCGACGTCATCAGCGTCG
>JBDLWC010000166.1:0-9376 GCA_039804485.1 Verrucomicrobiota bacterium | reverse complement strand
CGCGACGGCGTTCGTGGTCCCGTTGATGAGCTGCTCGGCGCGGTTCCCCGTGTACGCGCTGATGTGCGGGGCGTTCATCGCGCCGCTTTACGGCCCCGGCTGGGAGTCGCTCGTCATGGTCGCCATGCATTGCGTGGGCCTGTGCTTCGCGGTGCCCACGGCCTTCGTCCTGACCCGCCTGGTGCTCAAGGTGAAGCCCCAGCCTTTCGTGCTCGAGCTGCCCCGCTACCAGCTGCCCAAGCCGCGCGACGTGGTCTGGCGCATGTGGCAGAACGCCGCGGAGTTCGTCTCCAAGGCCGGCACGGTCATCTTCGCGATCTCGATCATCGTCTGGGCGCTGTCTTATTTCCCGCGCGACGCGGCGGTCGCCGAGCGCGTCCGCCTGGCGCACCCTGCCGCCTCCGCCGAAGACCTCGACGCCCGGACCCAGGCGGCCTATGTCGAGCAATCCTACATGGGCCGCTTCGGCAAGGCGGTCCAGCCCGTCTTCGACCCGCTCGGCTTCGACTGGAAGATCACCGTCGGCGTGCTCGCGAGCTTCCCGGCGCGCGAGGTGATCGTCTCGACGCTGGGCGTGACCTATGCCGTGGGCGAGGGCGCGGAAGCCGACAGCCAGGACCTGCGCCGGGCGATGCAGGACGCCAAGTGGTCCGAGGGGCCGCGCGCGGGCACGCCCATCTTCTCGCTCGCCGCGGTGCTCGCCCTGATGGTGTTCTTCGCGCTGTGCTCCCAGTGCGGCCCGACGGTCGCCACGCTCGCCCGCGAGACGGGCGGCTGGCGCTGGGCCGCGCTTTCGTTCGGCTACATGACGCTGCTCGCCTGGGCGGTCGCCGCGCTCGTCTACCAGGTCGTGAGCCGTCTCGCATGAACCCGGAAGCCGTGATCGTGGGCGCCGTGGTCGGGGTGGCTTCCGGCTGGCTGATCCGTCGCTGGCTCGCGGCCCTGCGTCGCCGGAAGGCCGGCGGTTGTTCCGGTGGCTGCGGCTGCGCGCCGAAGGCGAAGCGTTGAACGTTGGAGATGGTCAAAGGCGCCCGGAGGCGATAGGCTTCCGGGATGTCCCTCAAATCCAGCCACACCCGTCATCGCGCCAAATCCCCCGTCAGCCCCCGCGCGACGCGTCTTTCGGTGAAGAAGGTCAACCGCGGCAAGGCGAAGCCGAAGGCGTCGAAGAAGTAAGTCCGAGAGGCAAGTTACCAGTTGATCGGTTGAACCGTTGGCCAGAGAGAGCCTGGCTCAAAGGGAGACCGGGAAGATAGCTTCGGCACATTCTTTCGGGTGGCAGGTGACGGCCATCAGGGCATCAGCCTCCCGGGAGCCGGCCATTCAGCCATCGGCTGCCGGCTCCTGGCTCCCGCTGCCGATCGCCGAGAAGCCGATACCTGAGTTGCCGTCACCCGTGGCTGACACCCGTCACCCGGAATTTAATCCCCAGCCAATCATCTAGTCTCCCTTTGAGCCTTGTGCCTCAGCTGTTTGCTTCTGGCCAACCGGCCCACTGTTCAACCGTTCAACTAGTTTGTCTTAAGCCGGCTGCTGCTGGCTGAGGCAGTGCAGCGCGCCGCCTTCGATCAGGAGCAGGCGGCAATCGATGCCCACGATCTTCCGTCCGGGGAAGCAGTCGGCGACGATCCCCAGGGCGGCTTTGTCGGAGTCTTGTCCGTAGAGCGGCACGAGCACGCCGCCGTTGACGATCAGGAAGTTCGCGTGGCTCGGGGGCAGCGCGCGTCCAGCCAGCCGGATGGGGGCGGGCAGGGGCAGTTCCAGGACCTCGAGCCGCTGGCCGCGCGGGCGCATCTCGCGCAATCGGCGCAGGTTGTCCTGCATCGGCGCGTAATTCGGCGAGGCTTTGTCGGCCTCGCTCACGGCGAGGATCGTGCGGGGGGCGACGAAGCGGGCCAGGTTGTCGATATGTCCGTCGGTGTCGTCGTTCGCCAGGCCTTCGCCGATCCAGAGCAGCTCGTCGATCGCGAGGCCGTCGCCGATCGCGGCGTGGAAGGCCGCGTCATCGCGTCCTTCGGCCCGGTTGGGATTATTCTGCACGGCCTCGGTGGTGAGCAGCAGGCCGTCGCCGGAGACTTCGATGCCGCCGCCTTCGAGCTCGAAGGGATAGCTGAATTTCCGGAGTCCGAGGCGCGCCGCGACCTTGCCGGGCACCTCGTTGTCGAGCGAGGCCTCGAACTTCCCGCCCCAGCCGTGGAATTCCCAGTCCGTGAGGGCGACCTCGCCGGTCCGGTCGTTCTTCACGAAGATCGGACCATGGTCGCGGCACCAGACGTCGTCCGTCGCGATGTCGGTCAGCTCGATGACGGAGAGGTCGGCTTTCGCCGCCTTGAGCTCGCGTTCGGCTTCGGCGCGCAGCCTGCCCGCGGCGTTGATCCTCACCGGCTGGAAGCGGCTGATCGCGGCGGCGAATTCGGCGAACTTCGCCGGGATGAGGTCGTAGTGCCCGGGCCAGAGCGCGGTGTTCGACGGCCACGAGAGCCAGGTGGCGGACTGGGGTTCCCATTCCGCGGGCATGCGGAATCCGAGGGAGCGAGGCGTGGACATGCGGAAGGTCAGTCGCGGAGCCGGCGCGTCAGGTCGCCATAGGCGTCGATGCGGCGGTCGCGGAAGAACGGCCAGATGCGGCGGAACGCCCGCTGCTTGGCGAGGTCGCAGTCGGCGAGCAGGACCTCCTCCTGGTCGACGGACGCGCGCGCGACGATCTCGCCGTACGGGTCGGAGACGAAGCTCTGGCCCCAGAACTGGGTGCGGCCTTCCACGCCGACGCGGTTGGTCGCGGCGACATAGCAGCCGTTGGCGACGCCGTGGCCGCGCTGGACGGTCTCCCAGGCGTTGTGCTGGGCGCGGCCGAGGGCGGCTTTCTCTTCGGGCAGCCAGCCGATGGCGGTCGGGTAGAAGAGGATCTGCGCGCCGCCGAGCGCGGTGAGGCGCGCGGCTTCGGGGTACCACTGGTCCCAGCAGATCAGCACGCCGATGTCGCCGTGCGCGGTCTTCCAGGTCCGGAAGCCGAGGTCGCCCGGCGTGAAGTAGAACTTCTCCTCGAAGCCGGGGTCCTGCGGGATGTGCATCTTCCGGTATTTGCCGAGCACGGTCCCGTCGGCGTCGATGACGGCCGCGGTGTTGTGGTAGACCTCGCTGCCGCGCGCTTCGAACAGCGGCGCGACGATGACGACGCCGAGGCGTTTGGCGGCCTTGGCGAGCTCGGTCACGGAGGGTCCGGTCTCGATCGGCTCGGCGAGGTCGAAGTGCTTCGGGTCCTGGGTGACGCAGAAATACTTCGTCGTGAACATCTCCTGCAGGCCGATGATCTTGGCGCCCTTGGCGGCCGCCTCCTCGATGCGGGGCAGGGTCTTCCGGACGTTCGCCGCGGGCGTGTCCTCCGCGGTGAGTTGGATCAGGCCGACGCGCACGGAGTCGTTCATGGCGGCCGTCAGTAGACCAGCTTGTTGATCGGGTATTCCACGATGCCCTCGGCGCCGGCGGCCTTGAGGGTCGGGATGAACTCGCGCGACTGGCGGGCGTCGATGATCGTCTCGACGGCGATCCACTCGGGATTGCTCAAGGACGACACGGTCGGGTTGCGCAAGGCGGGCAGGGCGGCGGCGACCTGGTCGAGCTTCGCCTTGGGGAGGTTGAACTTGAGTCCGACCATGTGCTGGGCGGCCAGGGCGCCTTGCAGCATGAGGACGATCTGCTCGATCTTGGCCCGCTTGGCGGGGTCGGCCCAGGCGGCCTTGTTCGCGACGAGGACCGTGGTGGTCTCCATGAGCTGGGCGACGATGCGCAGCTTGTTGGCCTTGATGGAGGAGCCGGTCTCGGTGATGTCGACGATGGCGTCGGCGAGCTCGGGGACCTTGACCTCGGTGGCGCCCCAGGAGAATTCGACTTCGCACTCGACGCCTTGGGACTGGAACCAGCGGCGGGTCGTCTCGACCAGTTCGGTCGCGACGCGCTTCCCCGCGAGATCCCGGACGGCCTGGACCGGCGAGGCCTCGGGGACGCAGAGGACCCAGCGCGATTTCTGGGCCGAAGCCCGGCTGTAGATCAGTTCGCAGACCTCGACGACGTCGGCGTTGTTCTCCCGGACCCAGTCCTGGCCGGTCAGGCCGCAGTCAAAGAAGCCGTGTTCGACGTAACGGGCCACTTCTTGGGCGCGGATGAAGCGTCCGTCGAGGGCGGGATCGTCGAAGGAAGGGCGGTAGGAGCGGCTGCTCTTGGAGACGGGGAAGCCGGCTCGGGCGAAGAGTTGGAGGGTGGCCTCCTCAAGGCTTCCCTTGGGCAGTCCCAGCATCAGTTTGGCGGCTTCCGGTCTCATTAGTCCAAGGAGGAAGCCCACCCCAAGCCCCTCCGCAAGCATTAAGGGGTTGACTCATATCCCCTCGGAATCGACCATTTTTGCCACCCCCGCACCCATGCAGCGCTCTCTGCTTCTCCTCGCTCTCGCGGCCCTTTTCGTGGGTTGCAAGTCCTCCCGTAAGTCCGCCGGCGCGGACGCCGGTCCCCGTTTTTCGTGGGAAAAGGACGCCCCGGCGGTCGTCGACCTGAATCGCGTCTCCGTCCTGAACGTCCGGCCCGACCTCGCCCTCGTCGAACTTTCTCCGCTCGAAAAGCGCGACCCCGGCACCCGCGTGCAATTGGCGAAGCAGGGCAAGAACTTCCTCGTCGAAGTCATCAAGGCCGACGACACCTCCGCGGTGGTCGCCATCCTGGCCGGCCAGGTCGCCCCGGAGCTCCGCGCCGGCGACTCGTTGTCCGTCGTCAATCTGGCTCAGTAAGTTTCGTCACACTGCGAAGTGACAGAAGGACCCGCTCGCCCGTCGATGCGGGTTTTTTCTTGCCCGGATACCTGATTAAGAGGCCTAAAAAGGCCGTTTTCCTCCATCATTGACCGAGGGTGATGGCATGCCTATTGCTCCCCCTTGCTCACGCATGACCCGGTTCACCGCCCATTCCCGCCGAGGCTCGGCCCTGCGCAAGCTGCTCACGCTGCTTTGCGGCGTCGCCCTGTTCCTGGTGCTGGCGGGAGTCCTGGGGGTGTGGGCGCTCGGCCGGTTCTCGCCCAAGCTGCTGGATGCGACCCTGTCCGCCCGCACGGGCGCCCATGTCGCCGTCGAGGAGAATGACACCAACCTGCTGGCCGGGCGGATCGCCTACTCCGGGCTGACGATCACCAACCCTTCCCGCTGGCAGGAACGCGGCTGCTTGCAGATCAAGCGGCTGGCGCTCGAGATCGACCCGCTCAGCTTCGGCGCCGAAGGCGGCCGCATCGTCCACCAAGCCGAACTGGACCTCGCCCAGCTCACCCTGGTGGGCAAGGGCGACCTGTTCGCCGACAACAACGCCCTCGACATCCTCGCCGGCCTGAAGGCCGGCGCCGATCCCTCGGCGACGCCGTCCGAGGGCTCCGCCCGGCAGGCCTTCCTCATCAAGCGGCTCCGGATCCGCCTCGGCCGGGTGACGTTGATCGAAGGCGACGGGACTCCGGACCGCCGCGTGCTGCTCGACGAGGACCTCGCCTTCGAGATGGAGGCCAAGGATGTCACGGAAAACAACTTCCAAGCCAAGGTGACCGAAGTCATCGTCACGCAGTCCTTGCGGAACGCGGTGCTCGCGAACCCCCGGCTCCTCCTCCGGCTGTCCCTCCGCCGCGTCCTCGCGCCCGCCTCTAAATAATCTTATGACCGAACCCGCCTCCGCCGAAACCCCCTCTCCGGACGCCCTCCGCCTGACCGAACTCGAGGCCGAAGTCGCCCGCCTCAAGGACACGGTCCTGCGCGCCCAGGCCGACCAGCAGAACCAGCAGCGCCGTCACGCGCGCGATCGCGACGACCTGCGCAAGTTCGCCAACGCCAACCTGCTCGAGGAGCTGCTGCCCGCCCTGGATTCCCTGGCCCTCGGCCTCGAGTCCGCCGCCACGCAGTCCGACGGGCGCGCCGTCGCCGAAGGCTTCCGCCTGGCCGTCGGCCAGCTCCGTTCGATCCTCTCCGCGCAGGGCCTCGTCGAGGTCAACCCGCTCGGCCAGGCGTTCGACCCCGCCCGCCATGAGGCGGTGGGCTCCGAGCCCAGCGCGTCCGCCGCCGAAGGCATGGTCGTGCGGGTCGCCCGCCCCGGTTGGTCCTTGCATGACCGCGTGCTGCGTCCGGCCGCGGTCTTCGTCTCCGCCGGCCCCGCCCAGTAAGTCTCCCGATGGCCGAAGACTATTACTCCCTGCTCGGCGTCGCGCGCTCCGCGTCCGCCGACGAGCTCAAGAAGGCCTATCGCAAGAAGGCCATGGAATTCCACCCCGACCGCAATCCGGGCAACAAGGAGGCGGAGGAGAAATTCAAGAAAGTCTCGCGCGCCTATGAGGTCCTCGGCGACGAGGCGAAGCGGAAGCTCTACGACCAGCACGGCGAGGCGGCCTTCGACCCGAACGCGGGCGGCGGACCGCGCGGGCCCGCCGGCGGCGGCTTCCGGGGCGCCGATCCGCGGGACATCTTCGAACAGATGTTCGGCGGCGGCGGTTTCGGCGGCGGCTTCGGCGGCGGCGAAAGCCAGGACGACTCCGGCGAAGACCTGCGCGTCGACCTCAAGGTGACGCTCGAGGAGGCCGCCGAAGGCGTCGAACGGAAGATCCCTTATCGCAAGCACGTGGCCTGCGCGAAATGCGCCGGATCGGGCGCCGAAGCCGGCTCCAAGAAGACGCGCTGCCCGACGTGCCAGGGCCACGGCCAGGTCGTGCGCTCCCAGGGCTTCTTCTCGATGAAGCAGACGTGCCCGAGCTGCGCCGGCGAGGGCGTCCGGATCGACAAGCCTTGCAAGTCGTGCGCGGGCGAGGGCCGGACGGTGGCCGAATCCAGCGTCACGGTCCGGATCCCGCCCGGCGTCGACACGGGCACCAAGCTGCGCTCCAGCGGCAACGGTTCCGCGGGTCGCCGCGGCGCCTCGGCGGGCGACCTTTACGTCTACATCACGGTCCAGGACCATGAGCTCTTCGAGCGCGACGGCGACGACCTCGCCTGCAGCGTCCCGGTGAAGTTCTCGATCGCCGCCCTCGGCGGCAAGATCGTCGTCCCGAAGCTCAAGGGGAAGACCAACCTCAACATCCCGGCCGGCACGCAGGGCGGCACGATCTTCCGTCTCCGCGGCGAAGGCATGCCCGCGCTCCGCGGCTCGGGCGCCGGCGACCTGCTCGTCCGCGTCGACATCGACGTGCCGAAGAAGATGACGGCGCAGGAGAAGGAAGCCCTGCAGGCCTACGCGGCGGCGTGCGGCGACGAGGCCGCGCCGGTCTCGGAATCCTGGCGCGCCAAGTTCAAGAAGTTCTTCCCTTAAGCCCCTTGCCCGCCGCGGGCGGGGGCGTCAATGTCCCCGCCATGTCGCGCGACCCGGGCCAGACCGACCGACTCATCCGCCGTCTCCGCTGGGACGAGCTCGACCGCGGCTGGTTGCTCCGCTTCGCCGAGCTCGCCCGCGAGGAGGACCTCGCGGGACTCGGCCTCGCCCGTCGTCCGCTCCGCGCCGGCGATCCTTCCGCCGAACTGCTGGCCGGCGCGGAGCGCGCCCGGGCGCAGGTCGTCGCGCGCCGGCCGATGGTGCTCGCCGGCCTCGGCCTGATCGACGTCGTCCTCGCGGCCTACGGCGGCGGCTGCCGCGCCCGCCTGCTGTCGGCGGACGGACAGTCCGTCCCCGCGGGAACGGCCGTGGCGGAGATCGAAGGACCGGCGGCCACCTTGCTGTCGGCGGAACGCGTCGTCCTCAATTTCCTGCAACGTCTCTGCGGCGTGGCCACGCAGACGCGCGCCCACGTCCTCGCGCTGGGCGCCTCGCCGACGCGCCTGCTCGACACGCGCAAGACGACGCCCGGCTTCCGGATGCTCGAGAAATACGCGGTGGGCCAAGGCGGCGGCCACAATCATCGGCTCGGTCTCTTCGACCGGATCATGGTGAAGGACAATCATCTGGCCGCCGACGGCGCTTCGGCCGGCGAGCGGCTGACCTCGCTGGTGCGACGCGCCCGCGCGAGCCGGCCGGACCTGCTCATCGAAGTCGAAGTGGACCGGCCCGACCAGCTCCCGCCGGTGCTCGCCGCCGAGGCCGACATCGTGCTGCTGGATAATTTCACGATGGCCGACCTGCGCGCGGCCATCCCGCTCCTGCGCGGGCGCGCGTGGTCCGAAGTCAGCGGCGGCGTCAGCCTGGCGACGTTGCCGGAGATCGGCGCGCTCGCGCCGGACTTCGTCTCCTGCGGCGCCTTGACGCATGCGGCGCCCTGGTGCGACCTCGGCCTCGACTGGCTCTGAGACCATGGCGGACCTCGAGAGCAGCATCCTGCTGGCGTTCCTCGCCGCCGCCGGCGACCCCGTCAGCGGCGACCGGCTCGCCAAGGAGCTCGGGGTTTCGCGCGTGGCCATCTGGAGCCGGCTCGAGAAACTGCGCGCCGCCGGTTTCGTCTTCGAGGCTTCGCCCCGCAAAGGCTACGTGCTCAAGGCCGTGCCGCGGATCCTCGATCCGGCCTTGCTCGAGGCGCATCTCCGCCGGCTGAAGGTCGCGCCGGTCGTCACCTTGCTGGCGTCGGTCGACAGCACCAACTCCGAAGCGGAGCGCCGGCTCGCGGTCGGTCAGGAAGCGCCCTTCGCGGTGCTGGCCCGCGCCCAGACCGCCGGCCGCGGCCGCCTCGGGCGCAAGTGGCACAGCGCGGCCTCAGGAAACCTTTATCTTTCCCTGGCCTTCCGGCCTTTCCTCCCGCCCGAGCGGCTGAGGCCTTTCACGCTCTGGATGGGACTCTCCTTGTGCGCCCACCTCGAGCAGGCGCACGGCGTGAAGCTCGGCCTCAAGTGGCCGAACGACCTGCTCACGTCGGGCGGCAGGAAGGTGGCCGGGATGCTGACGGAAGCCCGTCTCGACGCGGATTCGGTGCGCGAGCTCGTCTTCGGCCTGGGGCTCAACCTGACCGGACGGCCGAAGGATTTCCCGGCGGAGCTCCGCGCCATCGCGGGCTCGCTCGAGGCCGAGACCGGCCGCCGCCTCGATTTCACCGCGGCCGCCGCCGAGGTCGTCGCCGCGCTCTTCCTCGCGTGGGAGGAGTTCGAAGAAGGGAGCTGGAGCCGGTCTTTCCGGCAGCGTTGGTCCGAGTACGACGTGCTGACCGGCCGGGCGGTCCGCATCGGCCTGCGCGGCGAACCGGTCGACGGCGTGGTTGAAGGCGTCGACGACGAGGGCTCGCTCATCCTTCGTCAGGGCGATGGGCGCCGCGTCGTCATCGCCTCGGGCGAGGTCACGCTCCGCCCCGCCTGAACGCTTGCCCCTCCGGGCGCCGTCGCCTACAAAGCCGTCCGTGTCCCTTTTCTGCCTCGATGTCGGCAACACCCACGCGCATTGGGGCGTCGTAGAA
>JBDLWC010000165.1:0-2820 GCA_039804485.1 Verrucomicrobiota bacterium | reverse complement strand
GAGCCGGGCACCAAGCCGCACGGCGACTGGGTCACTCCCGAGACGAAGCTGGCCTTCGTGGACGACGTGGCCGCGCGCAACGTGGTCCGGACGATCGCCGGCATCCGCTCCGCCAGCCGCACGCTGCGCGAGCTGGAAGCGTCGGGCAAGATCGCCATCCTCGGCGCCATGTATGACATCAAGACCGGGCGGGTCACCTTCCTCGACGGCAAGGCCGCCGGACCGGGCTGAAAGCAGGGCCCGACCTTCCGCGACCTATGGCGAATGGAGGGTTCCGCTGGGGCATAACCTGAGTTGTGCCCGTCGGCGGACTAAGCGGTCATCGGAGGATGCAACCCTCCGAGGATCGCCCGCGCGAACGCCTGGTCCGCCACGGGCCGCGCGCCCTGCTGGACGCCGAGCTCATCGAGCTGCTGATCGGCGCGGGCACGCGCGGCCTGCCGGCTCCGGCGGTCGCCCTGGCCTTGCTCGCGGAGTGCGGGACGTTGGCGGCGTTGGCGACCTGGGACACGCATGACTTCGGTCGCGTCCGCGGCCTCGGCCCGGCCAAGGCGGCGGAGCTGGCCGCGGCCATGGAGCTCGCCCGGCGCATCCGCGAGCGGGCGCACGACCCCGGCGAGCGGCTGGACGCCCCGGCCAAAGTCTGGGCCCGCTTGGAGCCTTTCGCGGCGGGGCTTTCGGTCGAGAAGTGCTGGGTCCTCTGCCTCAACCGACGGAACCGTCTCCTCGCTTTGCACGAGGTCAGCTCGGGCACGGCCACCAGTTCGCTCCTGCACCCGCGGGAGGTTTTCCGGCTCGCCTTGAAGCACGCCGCCTCGGCGGCCATCGTGGCGCATAACCACCCCAGCGGCGACCCTTCGCCCAGTCCGGCGGATCGCGCGGTGACGCGTCAGCTGGCCGATGCCGGCCGCGTGGTCGGCGTCGAACTGCTGGACCACGTCGTGGTGGGCCGGCCCGAGGCTGACCCGGCCGGCAAGGGTTGGTTCAGTTTCGGCGAGGCGGGACTTCTCTGACCGAAGTCCGTCTCGACGAGCCGTCACCCGGGGCCGGCCGTCGTCGCTTAGCCGGGTATCGTGTGGTTTAAAGGGTCCCCCGCCTGTGCCGATTCCGATTGGAGCTCCACTTTGTCCTGGATTTAGGTGGGCGGTACGTTGCCACGGCTCGGACGAGGCCGGTCGGGTCGCACCTCCCGTATATTATGTTCGTAGGGAAGGGAGGCTGCCGCGGGTGTCGAACACCGCAGGGGAGAGTCAGTCTGCATGATTTATCCCCGAAAGGCAAGCGGGTGGGCGAAAGAGGATAGATTTCCCCGTCGGTTCGCCTAGAAAACGCCCATGCGTCACCCCGTCGCCTTGTTTCTCCTCTGCCTTGGCCTGGCCGGCTGTCAGCAGACCCAGCCGCGTCCGTCCGTCGTCCCGCCCGAGTATGTCGGTCGGCTGGCGCCGAAGACCGAGGCTTTGCTGCTGCGTAAAGGCGACCGCCTCGCGATCTGCGGCGACTCCATCACCGAGCAGAAGATGTACAGCGTCCTGATGGAGGCCTATGTCGTGGCCGCGCGCTCCGACCTGCATGTCACCGTGCGCCAGGATGGTTGGAGCGGCGAACAGGCCGGCGGCTTCCTCAAGCGCGTCGACAACGACGTCCTCCGCTTCAAGCCGACCATCGCCACGACCTGTTACGGCATGAATGATTTCCGGTACGTGCCGCGGGACGAAGCCATCGCCGCGACGTACCGCCAGAACCAGGCCGCCGTCGTGCGGAAGTTCAAGGAAGCCGGCGCGCGCGTCGTGCTCGGTTCGCCCGGCACGATCCATTCCGTGCCGCCGTGGGTGAAGTCCGCGAAGGGCACCTGGCAGGAGCTCAACCTCGCGCTGCTGAACTTCCGCGATATCGGCATCGAGATCGCGCAGGCCGAGCAGGTCGCTTTCGCCGACGTCTACTGGCCGATGCTGGTCAAGGGACACGAGGCGCGCGCCAACCATGGCGAAGGTTTCAAGCTCGAGGGTAACGACGGCGTCCATCCCGCCTGGGCCGGACACGTCGTCATGGCGACCGCCTTCCTCGAAGGCTTGGGACTGCGCGGAGATGTCGGCCAGATCGACGTCGATCTGGCGGCCGGCACCGCGACCGCCCGCGAAGGCCAGCGGATCATGAAGCAGGAAGGCGGGGTCATCGCCCTGCGCAGTTTCCGGATCCCGTGTTCCTTCCAGCCGGGCGACCTCGCCAAGGACGACACCCTCGCGGCGGGCGTGGCCTTGGCGGGCTTCCATCAGAAGCTCAACCGCCTCACCTTGCGCGTCCGGCAGGCGCCGACCACGCAGGTCAAGGTCACCTGGGGCGAGGCCTCCAAGACTTTTTCCGCCGCGCAGCTGGCCAAGGGCGTCAATCTCGCGGCTGAGTTCCCGCAGAACCCCACCTCGGCGACGTTCGCGAAGATCTGGCAAGCCGTGGCCGACAAGCAGGCTTACGAGACCAAGCAGATCAAGACCCTCTTCCGGAGCAAGGAAGCCAAGGCGGACATCGAGGCCGTCGTGAAGAGCTCGCAGGTCGAGTTCGACCGGCTCGCCGCCGCGCTGCAGGCCACGATCAAGCCGGTCGATTCCGTGCTCAAGGTCGAGGCGGTCCGCTGAGCGGACCCGGCCAATGAAACGGGCCGCACTTGCGTGCGGCCCGGGCTATGGCTAGCCAACAACGATTGATTATTCGGCCGTGACGTTGTCCGCGACGCCGACGCCGAGGGTCATGCCGCCGACGACCTGGACCTTCTCCATGATGATCTTCTGGAGTTCTTCCAGGACCTTCGGGTTCTTGATCAGGTAG
>JBDLWC010000164.1:0-3662 GCA_039804485.1 Verrucomicrobiota bacterium | reverse complement strand
ATCGGCGTGATCGTGGACTGGGTCCCCGCCCATTTCCCCCGTGATTTCTTCGCCCTCGCGCGCTTCGACGGCACCCATCTTTACGAGCATGCCGATCCGCGGCTCGGCGAGCACCAGGACTGGGGCACCCTGATCTTCAACTACGGTCGGCACGAGGTCCGGGGTTTCCTGGTCTGCTCGGCGCTCTCCTGGCTTGAGCGTTTCCACGTCGACGGCCTCCGCGTCGACGCCGTGGCTTCGATGCTCTACCTGGACTACTCCCGCAAGTCCGGCGAGTGGATCCCCAACCGCTTCGGCGGCCGGGAGAACATCGAGGCGATCGAATTCCTGAAGCAGGTGAACTCCCTGGTCCACCTCTACCATCCGGGCGTGGCGATGATCGCCGAGGAGTCGACTTCGTTCCCCGGCGTGACGAAGCCCGTGCCGGAGGGCGGCCTGGGCTTCGACTTCAAGTGGAACATGGGCTGGATGCACGACACGCTCGACTATTTCCGGCAGGATCCGCTCTATCGGAAGTTCGCCCACGACAAGCTGACCTTCGGGATGCTGTATCAGTGGAGCGAGGCGTTCGTGCATTCTTTCTCCCACGACGAGGTCGTGCACGGCAAAGGCTCGCTCATCGGCAAGATGTCCGGCGGCGATGACGCGGCCAAGGCCGCCAATCTCCGTTGCCTGCTGGCCTTGCAGTGGAGCTGGCCCGGCAAGAAGTCCCTTTTCATGGGCTGCGAGTTCGGCCAGTTCGCCGAGTGGAAGTTCGACGCCTCCCTCGACTGGCACCTCCTCGACTACCCGCTGCACGCCGGCGTCCAGCGGCTCGTCGGGGATCTCAACCGGCTCTATGTCGGCGCGCCCGCGCTCGCCGGGCAGGAGCTCCGCTCCGACGGTTTCGCGTGGCTCGTCGCCGACGACGGCGCCCAGAGCGTGCTGGCCTTCGAGCGGCGCGGAGGCGACCAAGCCTGGGTCGTCGCCGGGAACTTCACGCCTGTCGAACGGACCTACCGCCTCGGCGTGCCCTTCGCGGGACGCTGGGAAGAGGCCCTGAACACGGACTCGAAACACTATGCAGGCCAGGGCCTCGGCAATCTCGGCGGCGTGGTCGCGGAGCCCATTCCCTGCCAAGGCCGGCCCTATTCCATCGAGGTCCGCCTGCCGGGTCTCGCCCTCCTGGTCTTCCGTCCGGCCAACCCGAAATCCGCCCGCTGATGTCCCGCTCCGAACTCTTCCGCCGCCATGTCGCGGCCGATCCCGCCAACCCGTTGTTCCGCTTCTCGCTCGGCCAGGCCTTGTTCGCCGAAGGCGACGCGCCGGGCGCCATCGAGCACCTCCGTATCGCGGCGGCTTCCAAGGCGGATTGGATGATGCCCCGCATCCTGCTGGGCAAATGTCTCCGGGCCGTCGGAGATCAGGCCGGCGCGCGGGCCGTGCTCGGCGAAGCCCTCGCCTTGGCCGTGGCGCAAGGCCACGAAGAGCCCGAGGTCGAGCTCCGCGCGCTCCTCGCCGGCGGCTGAGCGCCTACTCGACGCGCTCGAGCATCACCCGACGGAGGTCCATCACGGCCGCCTTGGCCTTCTTGACGGGTCGTACGACGAGGGTGTTCGCGCCGGCGACGAGCGTGAGACGGCCGACCTCGCGGGGGACGAAGCGCTGGAAGTGGCCGGTCTCTTCGACCGTGAACTCGCAGGACTTGCCGTCGACATCGAGCGCGACGACCGAGCCGCCCTGGCCCTTGCCGCAGCCCTGCAGGACCGAGACCCGATAGACCCCGGCCTGCGGCGCCTGGAACGTCCATGACGCCGTGTCGGCCGCGTTGACCCAGAAGCCGAGCGTGTCCTTCTGCGGCGGTTCCTCGTATTTGAGTTTCGAGCCTTTGACCTGGGCGTCGCGGGCTTCGAGATGGATCAGGCAGTCGGGGCCGGACGTTGCGGCGTCGTCCATCGCCTGACGCCAGGCCGCGAGCAGCGGACGCATCGCCTCCGACTTCGGGAGCGCGACGAGGCGGGTGGTGTCGGTCTTCACGAAGCAGTCTTCCCAGCGGGAACGGCTGAACTGCGGATTCGCCTTCATGCGTTCGGCGCCGACGCCGCGGCGCCAGGCTTCGAGCTGTCCGCGGAGGGCGGCGACCCGCGACGGTTCGGCCGCGGCGCGGTCGGTCGTCTCGCCCGGGTCCTGCGCGAGGTCGAACAGTTCGGCCCGCCCGTCCTCATAATGCTCGATGAGTTTCCAGTCGCCTTCGCGGAGGACCCCGCCCGGTCGTCCGCCTTGGTTGGTGTAGTGCGGCTGGTGCCAGGCGAGGGCCCGCGGCTTGGCCGCGCCCGCCGGCTTGCTGTCGAAGAGGAGCGGTGAGAGGTCTTGGAAGTCCAGAGGTTGCGGGGCGGGCGCCTTGGCCAGGGCGCAGAGGGTCGGCGCGAGATCGCCGAGGACGACGGGCGCGTTGATGACGCGGTGGGCGAGACGGCCGGGATAGCGGACGATGAGCGGCGTCCGCAGGCCGCCTTCGTAAAGGTGACCCTTGCCCGCGCGGAAGGGCGCATTGTAGGTCGGGGGCGAGTCCTTCAGCTCGGAGACGTGCGTGCCTCCGTTGTCGGAAGCGAAGATGACCACGGTGTTCTGCGCCAGGCCTTGTTCGTCCAAGGCTTTGAGCACGCGACCTGCCGCGGTGTCCAGCGATGACACGAGCGCCGCGTAAGTCGGGTGGAACGTATCCGCATGGGCCGCGACGGCCTTCGCGGGCGCCTCGAGGGGGATGTGCGGGTTGTCGAAGGCGAGGAAAAGCAGGAAGGGCTTGTCCTTGTGCCGGGCGATGAACTGCGCGCCGTACTCCGCCTGGCCGAGCTCGCCCTTGCCCCCTTGCGGCGATTCCGCGCCCGGATTGGCCCGGCCGGGGAACGTCTCGTCGAAGCCATGTTGCGCGGGCTGCCGACCCTTGCCGCCTAGGTGCCACTTGCCGACCGCGGCGCTGACATAGCCCTTCGGTTTGAGCAATTGGGCGAGGGTCTGGACGCCCTCCGGAAGGCCGGCGTTGGTCGGCGCGCTCAGCAGGCGATGCGAAGCTCGGTCGGACCGGCCCGGGAGGAACGTCGTGATCTTGAGCCGCGCCGGGCTCTGGCCCGTCAGGATCGCGGCGCGGGAGGGCGAGCAGACCGAGCCTGCCGCATACGCCTGCGTGAAGCGCGCGCCCTCGGCGGCGAGCTTGTCCAGGTTAGGCGTCGAGTGGTCCTTGCGGCCGTAGCAGCCGAGGTCGTTGATGCCGAGGTCATCGGCGAACAGGATGACGAAGTTGGGCGGACGTTCCTGGGCGAGCAGGGTCAGGCAGGACGACCAGACGGCGAGGAGCAGGCCAAGGAGCGCGCGGGGCATGCCTTGCTTTTAGCACCTCGTGCGTTTGTGCAAAGGGCAAAACCCGCTTCGGTGCTTCCCATGGACATCCCCTTGCTCCGTGCCGGCCTCGCGTGCGTCGATTTCGCCATGGCGGCCGTCGCCTGGCTCATCCTGCTGTGCACGTATCCGGATTTCGCCCGCTGGCGGGCCGAGGGTTTCGCCGCGGCTCACGATGCCTACACGCGAAAAGTCGGCTGGGTCGTCGGCCCGCTGCTCGGCCTGCAGATGGCCGGACACCTCGCGGCCGCGGCGCTGGGCGGCGCCTATTCCGGGCTCGTCTTGGT
>JBDLWC010000163.1:0-2698 GCA_039804485.1 Verrucomicrobiota bacterium | reverse complement strand
AAAGTCCGGTGGATCGAGATGCCGTTTCTCGGCGGACCGAGAATAAGCGGCAAGAAAAAGGCCGGCCCGCGAACGGGGCCGGCCCATGGATGGGGGGGGACGCAATAAATGAGCGGCTCAGTAGCGGTAGTGCTCGGGCTTGTAGGGGCCCTCGACGGGCACGCCGAGATACTCGGCCTGAGACTTGGTGAGCTTGGTGAGCACCACGCCGATGCGCTCAAGGTGGAGGCGGGCGACCTCTTCGTCGAGGTGCTTGGGCAGTCGATAGACGCCGACCGCGTAGGTGTCCTTGTTCTTCCAGAGATCGATCTGGGCGAGCGTCTGGTTGGTGAAGGAGTTGGACATCACGAAGGACGGATGGCCGGTGGCGCAACCGAGATTAACCAAGCGACCTTCGGCGAGCATGTAGATCGTGTTGCCCGTCGGGAAGGTGTAGGCGTCGTAGCCAGGCTTGATGTTCACGTGCTTGACGCCGGGGGCCTGCTTGAGGCGGTCGACCTGGATCTCGTTGTCGAAATGGCCGATGTTACAGACGATGGCCTGGTCCTTCATCGCCATCATGTGCTCGAGGGTGATGATGTCCTTGTTGCCGGTGGTGGTGACGTAGATGTCGGCCTTGCCGAGGGTGCTTTCGATGGTGTTCACCTCGAAACCTTCCATCGCGCACTGGAGGGCGTTGATGGGGTCGATCTCGGAGACGATGACGCGGGCGCCGAAGCCCTTGAGCGAGAAGGCGGAGCCCTTGCCCACGTCGCCGTAGCCGGCCACGAAGGCGACCTTGCCGGCGATCATGACGTCGGTGGCGCGCTTGAGGCCGTCGGCGAGGGACTCGCGGCAGCCGTAGAGGTTGTCGAACTTCGACTTGGTGACCGAGTCGTTCACGTTGATGGCGGGAACGAGCAGCTTGCCCTGCTCGTGGAGCTGGTAGAGGCGATGCACGCCGGTGGTGGTCTCCTCGGATACGCCGCGCCAGTCGGCCTTGAGGCGGGTGAAGATCTTCGCGTCCTGGGCGTGGATCTTCTTGAGGAGGTCCTTGATGACCTGCTCCTCGTGGGAGCCGGAGGGTGTATTCACCCAGTCGCTTCCGTTTTCGAGCTCGAAGCCCTTGTGCAGGAGGAGAGTCACGTCGCCGCCGTCGTCGACGACGAGCTGCGGGCCCTTGCCGTCCGGGCCGACGATGGCCTTCCAGGTGAGGTCCCAGTATTGCTCGAGGGTCTCGCCCTTCCAGGCGAACACGGGCACGCCCGAGGCGGCGATGGCCGCGGCGGCGTGGTCCTGGGTCGAGAAGATGTTGCACGAGGCCCAGCGCACCTTGGCGCCGAGGGCGACCAGCGTCTCGATGAGGACGGCGGTCTGAATCGTCATGTGCAGCGAGCCGGTGATGCGGACGCCGGCGAGGGGCTTCGACGGGCCGAACTTTTTGCGGACGGCCATCAGGCCGGGCATCTCGTGCTCGGCGATGGAGATCTCTTTGCGGCCCCAGTCGGCGAGCTTGATGTCGGCGACGTGGTAATCCTGGCCGGGCGTGGAGGGAGGAGGGTTGCTCATGAATTTTTCGGAGGGTTGAAGGCGAGGGGACCGGAGGTCGAAGGTCTGAAGGTTTAAAGTCGAAGGTCTCGTCCCGGGCCAGCTAAGCAGGGCCGAACACCGGGTGAGGGAAGGGACGCGCATCGCGCGGCCGGGCGGCGACTTTTGACTTTAGACGTTAAGACTTTGGACGGGTTGAGATTGGTTACTTGCTCAGTTTCTTCACGGCGGCCTGGAGGGCGGCGACCTTGGTGGTCTGCTCCCAAGGCAGGTCGGACTTGCCGAAGTGGCCGTAGTTGGTGGTCTGGCGGTAGATCGGGCGGAGGAGGTCGAGCTGCGCGACGATGTCGGCGGGCTTGAAGGAGAAGACCTGCTGGATGGCCTCGGTGATGATCTCGTCGGCGACCTTGCCGGTGCCGAAGGTGTTCACATAGACGCTGACGGGCTTTGGGTGGCCGATGGCGTAGGCGAACTGGACCTCGCACTGCTTGGCGAGCTTGGCGGCGACGATGTTCTTGGCGACCCAGCGGCCCATGTAGGCGGCGGAACGGTCGACCTTGGAGGGATCCTTGCCGGAGAAGGCTCCGCCTCCGTGGCGGCCCCAGCCGCCGTAGGAGTCGACGATGATCTTGCGGCCGGTGAGGCCGGAGTCTCCCTGCGGGCCGCCGATCACGAACTTGCCGGTGGGGTTGATTAGATACTCGGTCTTGGCGTTGAGCAGCTTGGCCGGGAGGACCTTCTTGATGACGTTTTCGATCAGGAACTTTTCGATGTCCGCGTGGGCGACATCGGCGGTGTGCTGGGTGGAGATGACGACGTTGACGATCTCGGTGGCGACACCGTCGACGTAGCGGACGGAGACCTGGGACTTCGCGTCGGGGCGGAGCCACTTCACTTTGCCGCTCTTGCGGATCTTGGTGAGTTCGCGGCCCAGGCGATGGGCGAAGATGATGGGAGCCGGCATTAGTTCCTCGGTCTCATCGGCGGCGAAGCCGAACATGAGGCCTTGGTCGCCGGCGCCCTGCTCGGCGGTCTTCTTGCCGGCGGCCTTCTTGGCGTCGACGCCCTGGGCGATGTCGGCGGACTGCGCGGTCAGGTAGTTGTTGATGAATACGGTGTCGGCGTGGAACACGTCGTCGTCATTGACGTAGCCGATGTGGCGGATCGCGTC
>JBDLWC010000162.1:0-4580 GCA_039804485.1 Verrucomicrobiota bacterium | reverse complement strand
TCCGGGAGTTCCTCGGCGACGAGCGGGTGATCGATTATCCGGCCCCTTTCCGTTTCGCTTTGCTGGAAGGCATCGTCCTGCGCACCCGGCCGAAGAAGTCCGCCGCCGCCTACGCCACCGTCTGGACGCCCGAAGGCGCCCCGCTCCTCGTCACGACCGAGAAGCTGCGCGCCAAGCTCGCCTTGGAGACCGGCCTGCCGGTCATCACCGGCATGCGCTACGGCACCCCGTCCTGCGCCGAGGCGGTGCAGGAAGTCCTCCGTCAGGGCATCGACGACCTTTTCGTGATGCCGCAGTATCCGCACTACGCGATGTCTTCCTACGAGACGGTGGTGGTGAAGATCCAGGAGGAGATCGCGCGCCTCGCGCCCGGCCTGAAATACCACGTCCTCCAGCCTTACTTCAACGACCCGGCCTACATCGACTGCCTGGTCGAGTCCGCACGCCCTTGGCTGAACCGGCCGTTCGACAAGATCCTGTTCTCCTACCACGGCGTGCCGGAGAGGCACCTCCGCAAGGGCGACGCCTCCAAGGCCCACTGCACGAAGGTCAAGGACTGCTGCCTCCAGGCGAGTCCCTCCCACGCGAACTGCTACAAGCACCAGTGCGTGCAGACGACCCGCCTTTTCGCGGAGAAGGCCGGTCTCCGTCCGGAGCAGGTCGAGATGTCCTTCCAGTCGCGTTTCGGTCCGGAGAAGTGGATCCCGCCCTACACCGACGAGCGCTTCGAGGCTCTGCCCGGCGAAGGCGTGAAGAAACTCCTCGTGATGTGCCCCGCCTTCACCGCCGACTGCCTCGAGACCATCGAGGAGATCAGCGAAGAGGGTAAGGAGGACTTCCTCCATGCCGGCGGCGAGTCGTTCGAACAGATCCCGTGTCTGAACGATCAGGACGTCTACGTGCGCTACCTGGCCGCCCGCGCGACCGCCTGGAAGCCCGATCACCGCTGACCAAGCCCCCTTCTCAGGGGTTCTTCTTCTTCCAGGCCGGGTACTCCCTTTCAAGCAGGGCCCGGGGCCAGCTGCCGTACCAGGCGTACCCGTTGCGGCGCTCATAGCCGATGTCGGCGAGGTTCGGCTTGGGCACGCCGTCCCGGTCGCAGAAAGTCGGCTGCCCGGTCTTGAGGTCGTAGAAGCGAGCCCAGAGGGGGCCGGCCTTGGGGTCTTTGATCACGATATGGTCTTTGCCGCGGGAGGCCTTCGGGTCGTCGACGGCCTGGATGCGCACGCCGGTGATCTTGCTCGCCTCGAACCAGCGCACGGCGCCTTCGACGGCGGCCTTCACCTCCGGCGAGGGCTTCTCGATGCTCATGAGCAGGCGCACCACGCCGACGGACTCGGCGCCGCTGAAGGTCGGAAGCTCGTAAGAGCGCGCCTTGGCGGGCAGCAGCGTCTCGGCGTCATGCTGGGCGCACCACGCGGTCGGTCGGCCGTCCACGACGATCTGGCAGCGGAGCACGCAGGAGACGCCCCGGTCGAAGGCTTCCCGGCAGGCGGCGCGGGTCTTCGCGTCGACGAACGCATAGCGGGCGTCGTCGCCGATTTCGCGCACGAACTCCATGACCCGCACCATCGAGCCGTCGTTGAAGGTGACGTGCCGGTGGTACTGCTTGCTCAGGGGATAATACTGCGGCCAGCCGCCGTGGGGGTACTGCGCGACGAGGATGTGCTTGAGCCCGCGGTCGAAGGCCTGGCGGACCTTCGCGTCCTGGGTGGCGAGGAAGGCCCGCGCGAGGAAGCGCAGCTCGTCCATCGTCGCGCCGTTGTCGAAGGTCGCTCGCAGGGTCTTCCGGTCGCCGCCGAAGGGTTTGTCGAGGGTGACCGCGTTCTTCGGCCAGCCGCCGCTGTCCGCCTGGAAGGAGAGGATGTTTTCGGTCGTGCGTCGGCCTTCTTCGCCGGCGAACCAGGCGTCGGGCTGCTTCAGGAAATCCTTCGCGCTTTTCTCGGCGGCGGAAAGCAGGGGCATGATCCAGGAAAGCAGGAACAGCAGGGCAGGGCGCATCTCCCGAGGCTCGGGGGTTTTTCCGTCCGGGGCAAATCCCGAAAAGCCCGGTCTTTCGGTTGTCATCGGGGGGCGGCTTTGCTCTGCTTCCGGCGTGTCCTCGCCCCTCCTCCTGCTCCTTGCCTCCGCTTCGCCTCGGCGCACCGAACTGCTCGCAGGCGCGGGTATCCCGCATCGGGTCGTGGTGGCGGCGGTCACCGAGCATGAGGACCCGGTCACCGATCCCTGCGTGATGGTGCAGCACAACGCCCGTCTGAAAGCCGCGGCGGTCTCGCGCCTGCACCCGACGGCCCTCGTCCTGGGCGCCGACACGACCGTGGCCTTGGGCGACCGCGCCCTTAACAAGCCGGCCGACCTCGCCGCCTCCCGGGCCATGCTGCGGAGTCTTTCCGGACGCGAGCACACGGTGCATACCGGGGTATGTCTGCTTTGTCCGGCGCTCGGCATCGACGAGGTCCACGATATCACGGCACGCGTGCGCTTCCGTGAGCTGACCGATGAGGATATCACGCGCTACCAGGCCTTGGTGAACACCTTGGACAAGGCCGGCGCGTACGGCATCCAGGAAGGCAAGGAGATCATCATCGCCGATTTCCAGCCGCCGATCTCCACGATCATGGGGCTGCCGGTCGAGTTCGTCAAAGAGCGCCTCCAGGACTTGGGTGTCCTGGGGCGGCTGACGGCCTGAACGCTTAAGCATCGTCGCCTATGACTCGCTCGCTTCGCCTTCTGTGCATTCTCTGGTCGGCCGCTCTCTGCGCCGCTCCGGATGCCCCGTTGAGCGGCGACGCCGAACTGAAGGGCGTCATCGGCGGCCAGCCGATCGTGCTCCGCACCACGAGCCGTCTCGCCGGAGCGATCGACTCGGTCCGCTGGGCCGGGGTCGAGTTCATCGACTCCTGGGATCACGGCCGCCAGCTGCAGTCGGCCCTCAATGCCGATGTCGACGGGGTCTTCCATCCGGAGTGCTATAATCCGACGGAGGCGGGTTCGGCCGCTGACGGACACGGACCGCGTTCGACCAGCCGCCTCGAAGCCCTCTCGGTCCGCGACGGGGTGCTGTCGACCCGGACCCGGATGGCTTTCTGGCTGTCTCCGGGGATGCGGTCCCAAGGACATCCGGCTCAGAATGCCTCGCTGCTCTCGGACCATGTCCTCTCGAAGCAGGTGCGCATCGGTCGCCCGGGGATGGATCACGTGCTGGATTATCGCGTGACGTTCACGGTGCCGGCCGACCGGCCGCATCGGTTCCTGCAGTTCGAAGCCCTGACCGGTTATATGCCGCCGATGTTCAGCCAGGAGCTGCGCTTCGACGCGGCGACGTCGACCTTGCAGCCGGTGCCGCGTCAGAACGGCGAGATCGCCGACCCGGTGGTGCTCTCGACGCCTTCGGGGTCGCACGCCATGGGCGTGTTCACCCCTCGACCTTCCCTTGGGGGCGCTCCGGTCGGGTATGGCCGTTTCCAGTTTTCTCCGGAAAAAGTCGTGAAGTGGAACTGCGTCTTCCGTCTGCGTCAGGCTCAGCCGATCGCGCCGGGCGACCATGCTTTCCGGCTTTATGTCGTGCTCGGGACCCGCGAGGACTGTCGGCGCACGTTGGCGGACCTCACCCGCGAATTTGCGGGGCGATAATCCTTCTGGCCTACGCTTGAAGTCGGACGGGCGACCGCTAACTTCCCGTCGTGCGGCCTGATGACACCATCGACTTCCGGTCTGCGGCCTATGCGGCCGTGGCGTCGGTCGGCCTCCATGTGTTGTTGCTCTGCCTGCTCCCCGACGATTTCCAGCGGGCCGTCCGCGTCGTCCGGCCGATCGAGGTGCTCACCGCGCCCGTCAAAGTAGACGAGGCCCGCCTGCCGCCGAAGCTGCGCTTCGCCGAGACCAATCCGCTCGCCAATCAGGCGACGCCCGCGTCGGCGCCTTTCACTTCCTCCCGGAACCAGACCGCCGCGCAGCCGACCCCCGAGAAAGACCCGACAAACTCCGCGCTCCCGCGGTCGCCGGGTTCGTCGCCGGAGATCCGGCTCGCCCAAGGCCGCCCCCGGTCCATCGACCAATCCCAGGCGCAGCCGACCCCTCCGCCCGCGGTGGCGGTGGCCGGATCAACCCCGACTCCCGTCGCCCCCGGCCCGGGTCGTCCGGTCGCCAAGCCGGCCCCTGCGGCCGCGCCTGCCCCGGCGCCGGTCCCTCCCGCCGCGAACCCTGACCGGCCGCGCGCCACCATTCCGTCGGGCACCGCCGGCCTGCTTCTCCGCAACGCCGTCGGCGTCAACCGCGCGGGCGCCCTCGCGATCGACGCGCGATTCAGCCAATACGGCGACTATACCCAACGGATGCTCGAGGCCATCCAGTCCAGCTGGTGGAGCATCATCGAGCGCTCGCGTTTCGAGGGCGCTGCCCGCGGGCGCGTCACCGTGCGTTTCCGGCTGCACCGCGACGGCGCCGTGACGGACGCGACCATCCTGCATAACGAGGTATCGCGCATCATGTCCCTGGCCTGCCAGGACGCCGTGACCGCGCCGGCGCCTTACGATATCTGGCGGGCGGATATGGTGGCGCTCTTCGGCGAGAGCGACATC
>JBDLWC010000161.1:0-14596 GCA_039804485.1 Verrucomicrobiota bacterium | reverse complement strand
TCTCGAGGTCGTCATCGTCGAGGTGAAGCTTTCCGACAACGAGACGAACGGCTTCAGCACGCTCGGCCTCACGGTCTCCAACGGCAAGCTGACCGGCATCGGCGGAGCCGGCGCGGGTTTCAACGTCAACGGAGCCACGGCGACCGCGACCACCGTCGCGCCGAACTCCGCGGGCGCCTCGCAGGGCACGCTCGCCCCCAACAGCAACCTCAGCGCGACGATCGGCCTGACCACCACGCCCCGCAAAGGCGACCTCAAGGTGCTCTCGGTGCCGGCCATCACCACCACGCATAACAAAGAGGCCACGATCTTCGTCGGCGAATCCCGCCCGGTGATCACCGGCGCCACCATCGCGCCGCAGACGGGACAGGTGACCTCCACGGTGTCGCAACGCGACATCGGCATCCAGCTCAAGGTGCTGCCCTTGGTCGGCAAGGACGGCGCGGTCCAGCTCCAGGTCTCCCAGTCGGTCGAAGACATCCTCGGCAGCACCATCCTCGACGGGAACGACCAGCCGATCATCGGCCGGCGGACCACCGATTCCTTCGTCAGCGCGAAGAGCGGCGAGATCGTCGTCCTCGGCGGCCTGCAGCGCACGGTGGCGACGAAGGCGACCTCGCGCCTCGGCCCGATCCCCTTCCTGGGCGACCTGTTCGGTTCCTCGACGACGCTCGAGGAGAAGCAGGAGCTCATCATCTTCCTCCGCCCCTACGTCCTGAACAGCTCGGCCGTCGACAACCTCGACGCGCTCAGCCGCGCGACCGGCGGCGCGCTCGGCGCCGAGGCGAAGAAGGTCCTCGAGAACGTCCCCGGCAAGACACCCGTCGCCCCGGAGAAGAAGTGACATGCTGACCGTCGACCGGCACGGACTGCCTCTGGCTCTCGCCGAGCGCCTGACCGACGAGGTCCGCGCTTCGTTCGCCGAGACGCCGCGCGAGGCGCGCTTCCGCTTCCTCGCCCAGGCCCTCGGCCTCGACGAGGCCGCGTTGCTCGCCGAGCTTTCCCGCCTGACCGGACTCGAGGTCCTGGAGGAACCGGCCATCGATCCCGACGGGATGAAGGTGCTGCCCGCGCGCATCGCCTCCGAGGCCCAGGTCGTGCCGACCCTGCTGCCCGGCGCCGAAGAAGGCCGTCTCCGGCTGGTGACGGCGCTGCCGCCCGACACCGACACCGTCGACTGGGTCGCGACGTTCTCGCCCCGCCGTCCGCTCTGGTTCCTCGCGCCGCCCGAACGGGTGGCCACGCTCATCAACCAGAATTACGGCGTCGGCTCCGGCAGCCTCGACGACGAAGGAGAGGACCTGCCCGTCGCGGAGCAGGCCGGCGCCGACGAGGCCGACCAGGACGCGGCCGTGGTGCGCTTCGTGACCGAAGTGCTTTCGCAGGCGGTCGCCGAAGGGGCGACCGACGTGCATTTCGAGCCGCAGGAAGCCAACCTCCGCATCCGCTACCGCGTGGACGGCATCCTCATCCCGATCCCGCTCCCCGACAACCTGACGCGCTTCCAGGACGCCATCATCTCGCGCCTGAAGATCATGGCCCGGCTCAACATCTCGGAACGCCGCCTGCCTCAGGACGGCCGCATCAACTTCCGCGACGGGAAGAACGTGCTGGATATCCGCGTCTCGACGATCCCGACCATCTACGCGGAGTCCGTCTCGCTGCGCCTGCTCAACCAGCGCAAGGAGGCCTATGACATGGACCGCATCGGGATGACCGCCGAGGAGCAGGCCGCCGTCCGCAAGGTGCTCGCCTACCCGCACGGCATCATCCTCGTCACCGGCCCGACGGGCTCGGGCAAGTCGACCACGCTCAACGCGTTCCTGCAGGCGATCAATTCCCCGGACATCCGCATCGTGACCATCGAGGACCCGATCGAGTACGAGGTCCCCGGCGCCAACCAGGTCCAGACGCGCGCCGAGATCGGCCTGACGTTCGCCGGCGCCCTCCGCAGCACCCTCCGCCAGGATCCCGACGTGATCATGGTCGGCGAGATCCGCGACCTGGAGACGGCGGAGATCTCCATCCGCGCCTCGCTGACGGGCCACCTCGTCTTCTCGACGCTCCACACCAACGACGCCCCGGGAGCCATCACCCGTCTGATCGACATGGGCGTCGAGCCTTTCCTCGTCGGCTCCGCCGTCGAGCTGGTCATCGCCCAGCGTCTCGTCCGCCGCCTCTGTCCCGATTGCGCCAAGACCGTCCCGGTCGACCGCGCGAAACTCGTCCCGGCCCTCGCGGCCCTCGGCATGGACGAGTCGTGTCTGCAGGGCGTCGCTTCGCTCAAGGAGGCGACGGGCTGCCGCAAGTGCCGGGGCACGGGTTATCGCGGCCGCGTGGGCGTCTTCGAGATCTTCCATCCGAAACCCTTGCACGACCTCATCATCAGCCGCGTCTCCAACCGGGAGCTGACCGAGAAGGCGGTCGCGCAAGGGATGCGCCCGCTCGCCCAGGCGGGCTGGCTCAAGGTCGCCGCCGGCCTCACTTCCATCGACGAGCTCGTGCGCAACCTGAGCTCCAACGAGTGACGGCGACATGGCTGTTTTCCACTACACCGCCCGCGACGCCGCCGGCGCCGTGACCGAAGGGACGATCGACGCCCCGTTGCGGCGCGATGCGCTCCGCAAGCTCCAGGCCCGCGGGCTGAAGCCGGTCAAGGTGGAGGAGGCCGGCGCCGCCGGCCGGGCCAAGGAGTCCGCCCGCGAAGGCGGGCCGGCGGACAAGGACCTCGTCCCCACCGCCGCGGAACGCCTGCCGTTCCTCGAGTCGCTCGCCGACCTGGTGCGCTCGGGCATGTCCGCCGGCGAGGCGCTCCGGCTCCTGGCCCTGCGCCTCCAGAAGTCGCGGCTGCGCGCGCTCTGCGCCGGTCTCTGGTCCAGGCTCGGCGAGGGGCAGAGCCTGTCCGTCGCGATGGCCGCCTACCCGCAGGTCTTCGACGGGCAGACGTTGAACCTCATCGCCGCCGGCGAGGCGACCGGGAACATCCGGGACGTCCTCGAGCGGCTCATCACCCACTTCACGGAGCAGCAGGAGTTCCGGCGCAAGCTGGTCAGCGCGATGGCCTACCCGCTGTTCATCTGCTTCGTCGCGGTCGGGGTGGTCATCTTCTTCGTGCTGTTCCTGCTTCCCCGCCTGCAGACGCTGCTGACCTCGCTCGGCGGGAAGCTGCCGCTGTCGACCAAGCTGCTGATGGGGTTCGCCGACGTCTTCGTCGTCGCGGGGCCGTTCGTCCTGGCGGCCGTCGTCCTCGGGGTCGTCGGCGTGGTCCGCTGGCGCAAGACCGAGGCCGGCCGCCTGGCTTCGGACGCCTTGCTGCTCAGGCTGCCGCTGGCCGGCGCCTTCGTGATGCGCGTCTCGGTCCTCAACTTCTGCCACACGCTCGCGGTCCTGCTCGAGAACGGCATCACGACGGCCGAGGCGCTGCGTCTCGCCGAGAAGACCGCCCCGAACCGCGCGCTGCGCCAGCAGCTCCGCGCCGCCACCGACCGCGTGCTCGAAGGCGACAGCCTCTCCAAGGCGCTCGGCCGCACGGGCTACTTCCCGCGCCTGCTCCTCGACCGGGTCGCCGTCGCGGAGCAGACGGGCAACCTCGCGCCGGGCCTGCGCGACATCGCGCGCTCCTACCGCGCCGAACTCGACCGGTGGCTCGGCACGGTCTCGCAGACGATCTCCGCCTCGGTGCTCGTCGCGGCCTTCTCGTTCGTGGCCTTCATCGCCTTCGCGATCGTCGCCGCCGTCTTCGAGGTCAGCTCGAGCTTCCGCTTCTGATCCCGGCGGGCGCCTACTTGCCCGCCGGCTCGGTCGCGACCGCCGGCTCGGTCGCGCCCGCCGGGCCGCCGGGCACGCCGCCGATCAGTTCCAGCGCGGTGAGCGTCGCCTTGAAGGTCACCGTGCCCGCGCCGCCCCGTTCGGCGGTCATGCTGACCTGGCTCAGCGCCAGGTAGGGCGCGCGCGTGCGCACGCTTTCATAGAACCGGAGGATGCCCGCCATGTCCGCCTTGCGGCAGCTGAGCTGCAGGGAGTGCACCGCGAACTTGCCGGACTTCGTGGTCTTGGGCGATTCGGTGTTGGGGTTCAGCCCGGCCGCCCGCGTGGTGTTCACCGCCTCGGCCACCAATCTGGCCTGATCGAAGCCGTGTCCGGAATCCAGTCCCTGCACCGCCTGGGCGGTGTCGGCGCGGACTTCGCGTTCCTTGGCCAGCGTGGCCTTCTGGGCCTGCGCGAGCCCTTCGAGCGCCTGCCAGGCGTCCCATCCTTCGCGCGCGCGCCCCCAGGCGCTCGTCGACCAGAGGGCGGCGGCGACCAGCAACGCCGCCAGCGCCATCAGGCGTTCGCGGGGCTTCAGGCTGAAGAAGAAGTGTTTCATCGGGCGGAGGCCGCCTTGAGCAAGGCCGGCTGGCGGAAGGTGATCTCCAGGCGGAAGGTGGTCGCGGTGTCGCGCACCCGCGGCTCGCTGTTCGTGACGGCTTCGACTTCCGGCAGGGCCTGCAAGGCCTTGAGGAGGTCGGAGATATCCCCCGCGTTGGGCGTCTTGGCGTCCACCGTCATGATGGGTTTGACCAGGACGCTGTCCTTCGGCTTCCGGAGCTCGCAGGCGACGTGGGTGAACTCGACCGTCGCGGGGCGATGGTCGTTCACGATCGCGAGCATCTCGAACGGCAGCAGGCGCTTCACGCCCAGCTCCAGGATGCGGTCGGCGATCTTCTTCGACTCCTCGATGTCCTCGACGAGCGGCCGCCGGGTCTCGTTGGCGTCTTCGAGCGTCCCCGAGCGCGCGCGGATGACCACGCCGCCCAGGTCGAGCAGCAGCGCGCCGACGAGCACCGCGGCGGCGGCCCGCGCGCTGTTCCAGAGCAGAAGGTTCAGCCGCTCCTTTTTCCGGCGCTCGGCGAGGAAGTCGGTGTCGCGGATATCGGAATCGTCGAGACCCTTGCGCGGGATCTGGAAGGCGCCTTCGGCCTCGCATTTCAACACCAGCGCGCCTTCGGCCATCGCTCCCGTGAGGGCGCCGGCGATGGTTTCCACGGCGACGTCGGCCGGGAGCCCGGCCCGGGCGGCCGCTTCCCGGGCGAGGCCGGGTTCGTCGGTATCGGCCAGTTCGGCGACCACGACGGCGGCCGGCAGGTCCTCGCCGGCTTTCCAGGCCAGGGCGGTGAGGCGTTCTTCGCCGCGATGGACGATCACCCCGTCGCCGGCTGGCCGGCGACCGCACAAGGCCAGGAACTCGGGCACCACCTGGCAGTCCGCCGGCCATGCGAAGCTTTCCTCGGCGGTGAAGCGGCGACGGTGCGCGGCGTAGGCCAGGACCTGCTTGCCGTCGGCCGAAGTCACGAACCCGACCAGCATCTGCTCCAGGGGGAAAGGCGAAGCCACCTCGAGCGCGAGATTCACCTGTCCCGACACGTCCTCGCCTTCGACCGCCAGACGGCGGACGAAGAACCGGTTGCCCGGGAGCATGGCGGCCTCCTGCGGGCGGGGTCCGGCGAAGAGTCTTTTGAAGAGAGGGGTCATTGGGAGGGGGATGTCGCGAACTCGCCGTTATCTTCTTCCCAGGCGAGGATCTGGAACGGATACGCGATCGTGTTGCCAGCGACGCGCCCGCTCATGGTCGATTTGCCCAAGTTCGGGGAGGGCACGATGCCCGGGGTGAGGTAAGGAGTGGGGGTCTTGGTAATAGACCGAGGCGGGGCTGTCGAGGTTCCCGTGCTTTTCGTGCCGGCCGCGAGGCCTGCTGCGCCGACGGCCATGTCCGGGTCGGTGTCCGGGTTCGCCGTCGGGCTGGGAAAGGCGACGTCCTCGCGGATGGCGACCAAGGCGCTGACGCGGCACTTCGAGAGGCCTTCCTGCGCGGTGACGCGCACCCACATGAGGATGATCTCGTCGTCGAACTTCTCGAGGTTGGCCCCCCCGCCGATCAGCTGCCGGACTTCGCTGGTGACCCGGAAGTAGGGCGGCGTCCCGACGATCCGCCGGCCGATCTCCGCCTGCCGCTCGCGGATCAGCGCGAGCTGGGACTCGTCCAGCCCTTGCGACAGGATGACGGCGTCCGAGGCGGAGTTGATGTTGGCCTGCGGGAAGACGTACAGGCTCACGCAGTCCTTGAAGGCGCGGAACAGCGGCGTCGCCCGGCCTTGCGCGTCGAAGAAGAAATCCTTGGCGACGCCCATGGCCCGGAACTCCTCGAAGCTCCGGATGGGTCGCCGGGCCGGACGGTACGAAAGGGCCGCGCGCTGGTAGGCGGCGTCGGCGGCCTCTTCTTCGAGCGACTCGTAGGACTTGCTCTGCCAGGCGACGATGGCGTCGGCGACGCGTTCGCCGTCACGTTGTTCGAGGCCGAGCGTGTAGAGCAGCCGGACGAGGTCGTTCTTGGACAGGACGCTCAGCGGGAGCTTGCCGGACTCGTCCTCATACTCGAAGGAGACCTTGAGCCCGTCGCGCGGGGGGAAGCCGGCGTACGCGTGCGGGTCGTCGAACCCCTGCGCCGGGGCGTGGATCTTGTTGAGGTCGATGGAGCGGATCTCGGCGATGACCGCCAAGGCCAGCTCGAGCTCGGACTGGGCGTCGGCGCGGAGCCGGCGCCGGTCCGCCTCCCGCGTGGCCAGCGCGAGCTCCAGCGAATTGTCCTCCATGAACCGGGCCAGGAGCAAGGAGGCCAGGGTGATGAGCACCAGCACGACGATGATGACGGAACCGCGGCGACGTCTCATGGGGCGGAGGCGCCCGCCCGCTTGAGCGGCAGGTCGATGATCTTGGTGGCCTGCAGCGCGCCCCGTCGGAAGACGAGATGGATGCGCGCCGGCCGCCGCCACGTGGTCGCCCCCGGCTCGCGGACCGGCTCGTCGGCGATCGTCCAGACGCGCAGCTCGGGGTCGTAATATTCGAAACGCAGGGCCGTCACGAAGGGGCTGATGACCGTCTCGTGACGGTCTTCGGGCGCGCGCTCCAGTTCGAGCCGCGACCGCCACCGGAACACGAGCCCGCGGCCTTCCTCCGCGACGACCTCGAAATCGACGTCGGGGAGCGGCGCCTCCGGCCAGTCCGCGAGCCGGCCGGCGTCGGGCAGGAGGAAGCCGAGGCGCGGCGCGGTGCCCCCCGCGCCGTCCTCGACGTCGCGCAGCGTCACGCCGCTGGCGCCCGGCCCCAGGGCCGCCGAGGCGAAAGCCTTCCGCACCATCGCCGCCGCCGCGCGGGCGTGCTGGTCGAAGAGCCGCTGGTCCCTCCCTCCGCCCCACAGCTCGCTCATCGAGAAGAGGAACGTGTTCAGGGCGACCATGAGGATTCCCAGCAAGGCGAGCGAGACGAGCATCTCGAGGAGCGAGAACCCGCGGCTGCGGAAGGCGCGCTTCATTGGGCGGGTCGGTTCGCGCCGGGCGGCGGGTTGTTCGGCGGCGAGCCGGCGCCGGGCGGCGCCGCGTTCGGGCCGGCCGGTCCGGCCGGCTCCGCGCCCTTGCGGCCTTGCTTCGCCGCGGGCACGAGTTTCTTGCCGCGCGTGGGCGCGCTGATGAAGGTCGAATTGCCGTCGGCTTCCTTGTAACCCCGCTCGCGGAGCAGGCGCTGCCGCGCTTCGTCCCGGATCTTCTGCCGGTCCGAGGGAATCGACCACGTGGGGCGCAGGAGCATGCGCGCCTCGGTGAAGGTCTCGGCTTCGCCGCCGCCGGCGGGTTCGATCTCCGCGCGGAGTTCCACGGCGAAAAGATCGCTGACCGCGGTGGGTTCGATCCGGCCTTTCCAGCGCGCGGTGCGGTCGCCCGGCAGCCGGATCTCACCGCCCGCCTCGACGTCGTCGAAACCGGGCGTCTCGAGCAAGGCCGCCCGGCAGCGGGCGAGGTCGTCCAGCTGCTGCTCGTCCTGCTTCAAGGCGAGCCGCCCGAGCAGGACGTTGGAGTACGCCGCGCCGAGGCTCACGGCCGCGAGCGCGAAGATCGCGAGGCTGACGAGCACCTCGATCAGCGTGAAGCCGCGGCGTCTCATCGGGCGTCGGCGGCCGGCAAGGGCGCGCAGGTCAGCGGGTCGATCGGCGTGACGCGGCGGTTGTCGCCGCGCGTGATGTCCAGGCGCACGCGGTCGCAGGTGCCGTCGGGGTAGAAGCGCATGCGCGCGAGCGGAGCCTCGGCCGCGACGCCGCCCAGCAGGATCGCCCCGACGGTCTCGGGGGGGAGGATCTTGACCGTGACGCCGCCGGCCTTCGGCAGGCGTTCTTCGTGCGCGACGACGTCTTCGCCCGCGTCTTCGGGACTCCAGCGGAAGTCGGGATCGTCCGCGTCTCCGGTCGTGACCGGCGTGAGCTCGATGATCCGCCCTTGCTCGACCGAACGGCGCCGCAGCGTCTGGAGCAAGGCCAGCAAAGCGTCCTCAGGGTCGGAGCGGGCGGTTCCTTTGAGCAGTTGCGCCGACCCGCCGACGAGCACGGCCGCGAGCATGCTCAGCAGGCCGAGCACGAGAAGCGTCTCCAGCAAGGTGAAGCCGCGGCGAAGCCGCCCCGGGGGCCGATGCGACGCGCCTGGGTTCACCAGTTGCCGAGGTCGTCTTCCGTGTCCGGCTTCTTGTCCCGGCCCGCCGAGAAGAGATCGTAGCTCTCGGTGTTCTTGGTGCCGGGATAGCGATACTGGTATTCCTGGTTCCAGGGGTCGAGAGGCGCGCGTCCGCCCTTGGCGTCCATGTAAGGCCCGCGCCACTTGTCGGCCTTGCCCTCCGGCGCGACGATGAGCGCCTTGATGCCTTCTTCGGTCGAGGGATAGTCGCCCAGGTCGATGCGGTAACGGACGAGCGAGGTCTTGAGCGACTCGTTGACGAAGAGCTTGGCGACGCCTTCCTGGCTCTGGCCGAGGATCTTGTCGGTGTTCGTGACGGCCAGGCCGACGAGCATCCCGACGATGGCGACCGCGATCAGGATCTCCAGCAGGGTGAAGCCGGGGCGCAGGGGGCGGGTACGTTCTTGAGAGGAGGAGGACATAGGAGTGAAAGCAGGGCGGCTCAGCGGATCTTCTGGGCTTTGACGGGCTTGTTCGGGTTGGCGGTCGCTTCCCCGCCGTTGTTTTTCTGGCCTTGGCCGTTGCCGGCGGCTTCGCCGTTGCGGGTCCGGCCTTCCGTCGCCTCGCCGCCGCGCCGGTTGAAGCGTTCGCGCATCTGCTGGCGGAAGGCGTCGACTTGCGCCGGGGTGAGTTCAGCCTGAGCGCCTCCGAAACGTCCCGCGGTCATCACGACGCCCTCGTTGGCCGGGGCCACGGTGGCGGAGGTGGCCACCGCCGCGAGCTGCGCCGGGCTGGGCCCGCGGTAGGTGACGACGCTGGCCTGGTGCAGCGCCATCTGCTGGGACTGGCCGCCGTTATCCACCTCGAGCGATTCGTTGGCGGGATCAAACCGCTTGATGGTGACCGGAACGTTGGGGGAGGGCGCTTCGCCCGCCCGCACCCAGCTCGACTGTTTCGTCTGGCTGTTGTAGATGCTGTAGTAATGGACTCCGCCTTCCGCGTACATGCCGCGGAACTCCAGGATGCTCGGAGCGGCGCCCGGACCGGCCGCCACCCCGGTGCCTCCGAAGGGCGAGTTCTTGACCAGCCCCTCGAGGTTGGAGGCCTCCGCCGCAGCCAGTCCGACGATCATCGCGGAAACGATGGCACATGTGGTTCGGACGATGGGTGGCATGAGGAGAAGGGGAGGGGTAACTTTAAAACACCAAGCCTTGGGCTAGGTTGCCAATTAAGTCCTAATTAGATGAAAGGTTCGTGCCCGCTAATCGAGTCCGATTGGCCCCCTTGTCGAGCATCCGTGATGGCCGCCCAGAAGCGGGCTCTTTTGAGGGGTATTTTATATGCAAACCATTCATCTACAATGATTTAATGAGTTTAACCCATATTTTACTAACCCCGGTCTTTCATTTGCAACCTTCTCCCGCCCGCCTTGACTCATAGGCTGGATGCCCCGCCTCGCCGCCAGCCACCCTTGGCTCCCCCTGCTCATCGCGGCATGGGGCTCGATCGGCGCGGTGCCGGTCGAAGCCCAAAGTTTCCAGCAGGACGTCGCCCCTTTCCTCGCCAAGTATTGCACGGATTGCCATGACGCCGAGGAGGCCAAAGGGCACCTCGACCTGACGTCCTACAAGGACGACTCCCGCTTTTTCCGAGACCAGCGCGTCTGGCGCGAGGTGGTCAACCAGGTGGTGTCCGGAGAGATGCCCCCGCCGAAGAAGAAGAACCGGCCGACGCCGGCCGAGATCGAGGGCCTCCAGACGGCGGTGCATAAGCTCCTGGCGGTGGCCTTTGCCAAGGCCAAGCCGGATCCGGGCGACGTGACGATCCGCCGTCTCAATCGTCTGGAGTATGACCAGACGATCCGCGACCTTTGTTACCTCGACGGGAATTTCTCCGCCGACTTCCCGGCCGACGACACCGGCTACGGATTCGACAACATCGGCGACGTCCTGACGTTCTCCCCCGTCCACCTCGAGCGCTTCCTCGCGGTCGGCGAAGCGATCGCCGCCAAGGCGATGCCGACCGAACGGCCCGCGCTCGACGGGACCGGTCTCGCGATGACCGAGATGCTCCCGTCGGGGCGGCGCGACGGGCAGCAACGGTTCTTCGACCCTTCGCCCAACATGTCGGGTTCGATGGAGGCCACGCGCGCGGGGGACTATGTCTTCTCGGTCAATCTCCGCTGGACGGGCGGCCCGGGCGACCCGCCGCCCAAGGTCGCCGTGCTCGTCGACGGCCGCGAGGCCGGGACTTACGCGTTCAAGGCCGGCAAGAAGTCCGAAGTCATCGAGACCAAGCTGACGCTCGCCGCGGGCAGGCATGAGTTCACCCTTCAGTGGCTGAATCCGCCGACTCCGATCGCCGGAAGCTCCCGCACGCTCTGGGGCCAGCGCCTCCGGCTGCTCGGGCCGGCCGACACCCGCACCGAACTGCAACGGCGCCTGACGGCGGTCTTCGGCGCGAAGACCGGCCCGGCCCGCGCCCAGGCCGTCGCCCATGTGTTCGTGAGCCGCGCCTTCCGCCGCCCGGCGACGAACGCCGAGATCAACCGTTACGCGCAGGTGTTCCTCGCCGCGGAAAAAGCCAAGGGCAGCTGGGAGGCCGGCGCGCAGGCGATGATCGCCGTGGTGCTCGCCTCGCCCAAGTTCGTCTTCCGCGCCGAACAGGAAGAACAGCCGCACGCCGTCGACGCGCATCCCGTCTCGGAGTTCGCCCTGGCGTCGCGCCTGAGTTATTTCCTCTGGGGCTCGATGCCCGACGAGGAGCTGTTCCAGCTGGCCTTCGCGAAGAAACTCACGGCCAACCTCGAAAGCCAGGCCCGCCGCCTGCTCAAGGATCCGCGCTCGCGCTACCTGACCGAGGGCTTCGGCCTGCAGTGGCTGCAGCTGCGCCAGCTGTCCGCGGTCTCGCCCGACCCGGGGATGTTCCCGGCGTTCAACGACGCGCTCCGCGTCTCGATGATGAAGGAGACCGAGCTGTTCTTCGCCGAGATCGTACGCGAGGACCGCAGCGTGCTGGACCTGCTCGACGCCGATTTCACCTACGTCGACCGCAACCTCGCCGCCTTCTACGGGCTGAAGGCCGACTTCCCCCGCGAGAGAGGCGCGCCTCCTTTCGTGCGCGTCAAGCTGCCGCCCGGCGAGCGCGGCGGCATCCTCACCCATGCGTCGATCCTGACGGCGACGTCCAATCCGACCCGCACGTCGCCGGTCAAGCGCGGGAAGTGGATCATGGAGCAGATCCTGGGGTCGCCGCCGCCGCCCGCCCCGCCTTCCGTGCCCGCCCTCGAGGGACAGGCGCTCAAGGGCAACCTGCGGCAGCGGATGGAACAGCACCGGCAAGACCCCGCCTGCGCGTCGTGCCATGCGCGGATGGACGCCATCGGTTTCGCGTTCGAGAAGTTCGACGCGGTGGGCCAGGTGCGCGCCACGGACGAGGGCCAGCCTATCGACGCTTCCGGGCGATTGCCGGACGGACGGACTTTCGCCGGCGCCGGCGACCTGAAGAAGATCCTCAAGGCGGACCGCGAGAAGGTCGTCCGCAATCTCGCGTCCAATCTGCTGACCTTCGGCCTCGGCCGCGGCCTTGATTATTACGATGGTCCGGCGGTCGACAAGATCACGGCCGCCACGCTCAAAGCCGACGCCCGCTTCTCGGGCCTGGTCATGGGCGTGGTGCTCAGCGAACCTTTCCGCCTCCGCCGGGGAACATCCCAGCTCGCAACGGGGTCTTCCCCTGCCAAGAAGTAATCGACCCCTCCCGTCATGGCCACCGACCTCCTGCCTCGCCGTACCGTCCTCAAAGGACTCGGGGCCGCCTTGGCGCTTCCCTGGCTCGAGGCCATGGGACTCCAGACGTCCTGGGCGGCCGGCGATACGCCCGTCAAGCAGGCCGCTCCCAACCGCATGGCCATCCTCTATGTCCCCAACGGGGTGAACATGGACGGATGGCGCGTGGGCGCCGAAGGGGCGCTGCCTTCCAAGCTGCCGGCCATCCTCGCGCCGCTCGCGGCCCACAAGGCCGACTTCTCGGTGCTGACCGGCCTGACGGCCGACAAGGCGCGCTCGCATGGCGACGGCGGCGGCGACCACGCCCGCGCGATGTCGGCTTTCCTGACGGGCGCCCAGCCCCGCAAGACCGACGGCGCCAACATCCGCGCCGGCGTCTCGGCTGACCAGCTGGCCGCTTCGCGCATCGGCGACCGCACGCGCCTCGCCTCCCTCGAGATCGGCACCGAAGCGAGCAAGGCCGCCGGCGGCTGCGACTCCGGCTACTCCTGCATCTATCAGTCCAACCTTTCCTGGCGCTCGGCTTCGCAGCCGATGCCCAAGGAGGTCAACCCGAAGCTGATCTTCGAGCGGCTCTTCGGTTCCGGCTCGGACGTCGAACGCCAACGCCGCGACGCCCAGCGCAAGTCGGTGCTCGACGTCGTCCGCGAGGATTTCCGCGACCTCAACGGCCGGCTCGGCGCGGACGACCAGCGCAAGCTCGACGAATACTTCACGGCGGTCCGCGAGATGGAGCTGCGTATCCAGAAGTCCGCCGTCTCCGGCCAGCCGAAGCTCCCGCTTGGAGCGACCGTCCCCCGGGGCATCCCGGAAAACTACGCCGAGCACCTCCGTCTGCTCGCCGACCTGCTCGTGCTCGCGTTCCAGACCGACACCACCCGGGTGGCGACGTTCGTCCTGGCCAACGAGGGCAGCAACCGGGCTTATCCGTTCATCGGCGTCCGGGACGGCCACCACAGCATCTCGCACCACGGCCGCGACCCCGTGAAGCTCTCGAAGATCAAAGACATCAATGTCTTCCACGCGACGCAGCTCGCCTATTTCCTCGACCGGCTGAAATCCGTGCGGGAGGGCGACGGCAACCTGCTCGACCATTCGATGATCGCCTACGGCTCGGGCAACAGCGACGGGGATCGTCATAACCACGACGACCTGCCGATCCTCCTGGCCGGCAAGGGCTGCGGCACGCTCCGCCCTGGTCGCCATCTCGTCTATCCTAAGGAGACGCCGGTGAACAATCTCTGGGTCAGCATGCTCAACCGGATGGACATCCGCGACGTCCAGCTCGGCGACAGCACCGGCGAGCTGAAGAAACTGAGCTGAGGCAGGACGGCCCGATCAGCCGTCCGGCGCAAAAGAGCAGCTCGGCCTGCGACCTGTGCAAAGGTGGATTTTATTGAGTATGGAGTATCGGGGGAGCGCATGCCTTGGGTAGGGCGGGCTCTCCGAGCCCGCCGATTGTCGACACCAAGGGGCGGACGGTTCGGAGAACCGTCCCTACCCATGGCGAAGACCGGTCCCGTGCCCGGCTCCCGACGGCCGAGACCCGAGACCTGGAGATCAGACCTCGCCTTTGCGCACGTCTCCGCCGCCGTGCGCTAGATCAGCCCCGCCTCTTCGGCGATCTGGTCGATCTTATGTTCCATGAGCGCCAGCTTGGACTGCAGGGCATCGACCTTCCTCGTCAATGCGTGGTTCTGGGCGACGAGCTGTTCGAGGAGGGCGAGGATCTGTTCGTTGGTATGATGGTGATTCACTGAGGTGATGAAATAAGCGTGCCGAGAAATCATCCCGACGGAGGCAAGCGTCCGCCGGGAAGGCGCGGAATTTCCCCGAAGCGGGGAGGGGAGCGGGCGGTGAGGCCTGTTTTTTTAAAGCGCGATAACTCCCTGGCGTCAGCCTAAGCCGACCCCGCTGCGGAGGTGTATTCGCCTTCTTAGCAACACGCCCCGTATGGTGCCATAAGCTTTCTTGGAGTCAAGCCGGGCGGACGCCGGCCGGAATCATCGCGCGATGAAGTCCCGTCGGGCGGCCTGGCACCAGAGGCGATAGACGTTGATGACGTTAGGACGGATGCCGGCGACGGGTATTTTCAAGAACCCCTGACGCTTCGCGGCCTCGAAAAGGATCCGCTCCTTCTGGGTCAGCCGATGCCCGACGCCACGATGCCCGATCTTGCCGCGCGTCGGATCGCCGCGGCTGAGCCGTTCGATGTCGTCCTTGTCGGGCTTGGGCATGCCCTGCACGTTGGAAGACCTGCCCCGGAGCGCAAACCGGCCAAGGCAAGAGGGCGGCGTCGTCTCAGGCGCCGGCGTCGCGGTAGATCTCGCCCAGTTT
>JBDLWC010000160.1:0-9651 GCA_039804485.1 Verrucomicrobiota bacterium | reverse complement strand
TCTCTCGAGCTCGGGGCGCATGCCGACCTGGCGATCCTCGACGGGCTGCGTCCGAATCCGCATCCGACCCATATGACCGTCGACCAGGCCTGCCAGGCCGCGCAGGACCTGCATGCCCGGCGCGCCTTGCTCACGCACATGACTTTCCAGGTCGACTACGCGACCACGATGGAGCGGCTCAAGGTCGGGCACCCCAAGGTCGGTCTCTGCTATGACGGCCTGCGGATCAAGCTCGGCGCCTGAACGGGCATGAAAAAGGGCGCCCGCCGGGCGCCCTTGATCTTCCGGCCGGAAGCCGCTCAGAGCTCGGTGATGACGAGGTTGCGGAACCAGCAGGGGTCGCCGTGCTCGGTGAGCATCAGTTTGCCTTGGCCGGGCGCGAAACCCTTCTTGGTCTTGAATTTGCTCTTCGCCAGGGCCGCCTGCCATTCGGCCGAACGGGTGTCGGCGGCGCAGCTGGGCTTGCCGTTCAGGAAGTGCTCGATCTTGCCGTCTTTCACCACCACGCGGCTCTGGTTCCATTCGCCGATGGGCTTCTTGGCCTTGTCCTTGAAGGAGTCGATGATGTCGTAGATCGAACCGGTGTTGTGGCTGCCGCCCTTGATCCCGTCGGGGTGCTTGTCGTCGTCGATCATCTGGTACTCGACGCCGAGCCAGTCGTTCCGCCCCTTGGCGTCCTTGAGGTTCGCGACCCAGTACTTGATGCCGTTGTTGCCGGCGGCCTCGAGGCGCCATTCCCAGGTGAGCTCGAAGCTGGCGTATTCCTTCTTGGAGATGAGCGCGCCGGTGCCTTTCTGCGCCGAGAGGTGGATGACGCCGCCTTCTTCTGTCTTCCAGCCGGCGCCGGGGGCGCCGCCGTTGAGGTCGGTGAAGTCGGCCAGGGTGAGGGTGGTCTTTTCGCCGGCGAAAAGGCTGCCGGTGGCGAGCAGCGCGAGGAGCAGGGATTTCATGGGGAGGAGGGATTGATGGCGGATAAGGGGGCGGATGAGAAGCCGTAATGGGCGCTCACTCGAGGACCTTGATCTCCTTGAGCCAGCCGAGGGCTTCGCTCTGCCATCGGTCCCAGGAAGGCCCTTTATAGCCGTTGAGCCCATGCCCGCCGCTGGGAAGTTCGACCAGCCGGGTGGGCCGGCCGGCCTTTTTCATCGCGTCATGGAACAGGCGGCTGTTGTCGATCGAGACCACTTTGTCATCGGTCGCGTGGGCGAGGAAGGCGGGCGGGGTGTCGGCTTTGACGTGTTTCTGGGGGGAGAAATAATCCTGCAGTCCTTCGGCGGGCGTCTCGCCCAGCAGGTTCTTTTTCGACCCTCGGTGGACGCCCGCTTCCATGCTGATGACCGGGTAGATCAGCAGGGCGAAGTCCGGCCGGCTGCTCTCGCGGGCGACCGCGTCGGCGGACTTCCCGTCACCCGTCCCGAAGTGCACGGTGGCGGTCGCGGCCAGGTGGCCTCCCGCGGAGAAACCGATGATGCCGATTTTCTTCGGATCGATCCGCCAGCGCGCGGCGTTCGCCCGCACGCTGCGCATCGCCTGCTGGGCGTCCATCAGCGGCACGTGAGACCGGCCGGCCGGCAGGCGGTATTCGAGGACGATGCCGGCGATGCCATGGGCGTTGAGCCAGGCCGCGATGCCGTGGCCTTCGCCCTTGGTCACCAATCCGCCGTAGCCGCCGCCGGGGCAGATCACCATCGCCGTCCCGTTGGGTTTCTCGGGAAGGTGCACCGTGAGCCTGGCTTTGGCCGCGTCGGAGAAGATCGCGTCGCACTCGTGAGCGTCGCTGCGCCAGAGCGGCAAGGTCTCGGCGGCGAAGGTCGAAGCGGTGAGCGCGAACAGGGTAAGCAGGAGGCGCATCGTTGTGAGTATGGAGTATGGGAAAAACACGGATGAGGGAAGGGTGTTTGGCAGGGTCGGGACCGCGTCACGAGCTAGTTGTATCGAGGTAGGGACAGCACCCCGTGCTGTCCTGGTTCGCCGCACAGGCACAAAAAAGCCCCGGAGGGCCGGGGCTTTCGGGGCAGGCCTGACGGCTTATTTGCCGAAGCCGGCCGCGGGCTTGCCGTCGGCCTCGAGCTTGCCGACGGACCACAGGACGCCTCGGGCGACGAGGTCGAGGTAGCGGGCGTCTTCCACGGTGGCGTTGTTATGGCCGATGGTGGTGCTGAAGATGCGGGTCTTGTTCGGGCCGAACTCGTTGGTCCAGATGACGACGCTGGTGGTATCCTTCGCCGGGATGACCTGGCCGGTCTTCTTGTCCTTCTTCTCGGCGCCTTTCTGGGTGCCGGTGGCGAGCGGCTTGCCGGTGAGGATCTGGACGTTGTTGTAGAGCTCTTCGTTGATGGTGGTCCAGTCGGCGAGCCCGGAGGCGATCGGGTGGGACTTGTCGGTGTAGGCGATGGCGATGGGCTGCTGCGGGCCGTGGCCGGAGGATTGCAGGCCGAGCATCTCGAACCAGCTGGCGTTGTTGTCGCCGGGCTTCACGGCCGCCTTGTAGTTGCCCCAGCGGTAGCTGTGCATCGCGCAGTGGAGGTTCACGGCGGGCAGGCCGTTCTTGTGGGCGTTGACGATGTTGGCGACGTAGGCCTGGTCGGTGATGTCGGCGGCGCATTCGTCGTGGACGACGACGTCGAAGTTCTTGCCCCAGTCGGGGTTCTTGAAGAGCTCGAAGAGAGGCTTGGTGGACTTGGTCGGGTCGTAGGCCACTTCGACCACCGCGTTGACGCGGGCTTCGATGCCTTTCTTCAGGATCTCTTTCTGGTTGGCGTAATCGTGGCAGCAGCCGCCGGCGACGACGAGGACGCGGAGGGGCTTCTGCTCGGCGAAGAGCGCGGTGGTCAGGCCGGCCAGGACGGTCAGCGCGAGGAGGGGGCGGAGTTTCATGGGGTGACGGGTATTGAGGGGGTCAGGCAGGGGGTGGGCAAAAGAAAACCTTCGGTCGGGCGGGAGCCTTACTTCTTAGGGGCGCTTTGCGCGCCTTTGGCCGCGGCCAGCGCCAGCTGGGCGAGTTCGTCCGGGATGGGCTTGCCTTCGATCCAGAGCGTCAGGGCGCTGACTTGTTCCTTCGAGAGCGGGGTCCCTTCGGTCGGCATGAATTCGTCGTCCGAGGGATCGAGGGTCACGCGGACGTGCATGAGGCTCTTCTTGAGGTCGCCGGCGACGAAGGCCGCGCCTTCCTTGCCGCCCTTCTTGAGCGCTTCGAGGGAGTCCATGCGGAGCTTGCCTTTGACCTTCTTCGCTCCGTGGCATTCGACGCAGTGGGCTTCGAGGATGGGGGCGATGACCTGGGCGTAGTCGTCGCGCTTCGCCGCGGGCGCGGCGACCTTCAAGGCGCGCGGGGACGCGACCTTGTTCGGCTTGAAGGGGAACCCTTCCTCGTGGACGAGTTCGCCGCCGACGTGGGCCGCGAAGCCCATCGCGAGGATCGCCGCCGCCTGGCCGGCGAGGCGGACCTTGAAGGATCCGGCGAGCAGCAGGCTGGCCAGGCCGGCGAGCGCGGAGGCGGCGATGCCGCCCCAGAGGTGCAGCTGGACGGCGTCGCCGGCGAAGCCGTTGAAGTGGGCGTGGAAGATGCCGCAGAGCACCGCGGCCCAGGTGCCGGCGGCGGAGAAGACGGACAGCCGACGGACGGTGGCGGTGGCCTCGTCGTGGCGTTCGAAGCATTCGAACAACGGCACGATCAGCAGCACGGCCGCCGGGATGTGCAGGGCGAGGATGTGGAAGTTGCCGAGGACGGACAGGGTCGCCGGACCGCGCTCCTCGCCGTCAGGAGGCAGCACGAGGGCGAGCGCGACGAGGAGCAGGTTGGCGACCACGACCAGCCCGATGCGCTGGACCGAGGACAGGTCGTGCAGGCGGGCTTCGAGGCGGCGGAGGGGCGTCATGTTGCGGGAAGGTCTGAATGATATGGGTCCGGCCGGTGGCAGGGTCAAACGCAAGCGACGAGCGCCGCGCCTACTGGGACACGAAAAAAGCCCGCGGGGTTCCGCGGGCTTTCCGGGGTCAGGCCGTCGGGCTTACTTGGCTTCGATGAAGGCCTTGATCTTGGCGACCTGCTCCTTGGTGAGGGGCGGGTTCTTCTCGTGCGACTTCTTGGGGGGCATCGCGAGGTCGTCCTCGGGGCTGGTCAGCGCGAGGTTGACGGTCTTGAAGAGGGAGCTCTTGGAGGCGTCGCCCCAGACGATGCCTTCGCCGGCTTCCTTGCCGCCCTTGACGACGGACTTCAGGTTGCTGGAGTCGAAGCCGGCCTTGGGCTTGCCGTTCTTGGCTTTCTTGGGGTCGTGGCAGTTGGCGCAGCTCTTTTCGAGGATCGGGGCGATGTCGGCCTTGAAGGCGCTTTCGCGGTCGAAAGCGAAGGCCGAGGAAGCGGACAGAAGGGTGAGGAGGGCGAGGGTGCGCATGGGGTGTGATGAAGATAACACTGATTAAAGAGAAAAGTTGCCTCGTGGGGAGCAAAAAATCGTCATTCCCGGACCGCCCAGGCCCGGCAGGTCTCCTGCATCCGGGTCGGGACGTAGGCTTCGACGCGCGTGCCCTCCGCCAGGGCTTTGGAGGTCAGGATGGTCGCCCCGGCGTGCAGTTTCGAGAGCAGCGCGTACTGGTCGTGTGGGATGAGCAAGGTCATGTGCTCGTCCTTGCTCGCGGCGCATTCTTCGAGCCGCTGGAGGAGGGCGGGCAGGCCTTCGCCGGTGCGCGTGCTGATGAGCTTGGCGTCCGGGTAGGCGGCCATGGCCTGCGCGCGTTCGACCTCGTCGCAGAGGTCGGCCTTGTTGAGGACGGTGATCACCGGGCGGTCGCCCGCGCCGATCTCCGTCAGGACCTGCAGCGTCGTCTCGGCGTGCTTGTCGCGTTCCGGCGAACCGAGGTCGATGACGTGCACGAGGAAGTCGGCTTGGACGGCTTCCTCGAGGGTGGCCTTGAAGGCCTCGACGAGGCGGTGGGGGAGCCGGCGCACGAAGCCGACGGTGTCGGTCAGCAGCAAGGCCCGCCCCGAGGGCAGCGAGAGGCGCCGCGTGGTCGGGTCGAGCGTCGCGAAGAGCTTGTCCGCCGCCAGGACCTCGGCCCCGGTGAGCTTGTTCAGCAGCGAGGATTTCCCGGCGTTGGTGTAACCGACGATCGAGAAGGTGGGGAGCGGGACGCGTTTGCGCTGCTTGCGCTGCGTGGCGCGCTGGGCGACGACCTCCGCGAGGTCGCGGCGCACCTTGGCGATCTTGTCGCGGATCTTGCGCTGGTCCATCTCCAGCTGCGTCTCGCCGGCGTCGCGCTGCATCGTGCCGCCGCCCCGCTGGCGGTCGAGGTGGGACCAGAGGCGCTTCAGGCGCGGCAGCATCTGCTGCAGCGCGGCGAGCTCGACCTGCAGGACGGCTTCGCGGGTCTTCGCGCGGGTGATGAAGATATCGAGGATGATCTCCTGGCGGTCGATGGCGCGCAGCTTGGCGTCCTTCTCCCAGTTGCGCTGCTGGGCCGGCGTGAGCTCGTCGTCGAAGATGATCAGGCCGCATTCCTTGTCGCGGGCCAGCCGGGCGATCTCCTCGAGCTTGCCCGAGCCGACGAGGGTGCGCGGGTTCTCCTCCCGCAGCTTGGCGATGATCGAGCCGCGGATCTCGACGCCGACGTTGCCCACGAGCTCATGGAGCTCGGCGAGCAGGGCCTCCGCTTCCTCGGGGGTGTCTTCCGGACGCTGGAGGCCGACCAGGATCGCGCGGTTGGAGCGGGCGATGACCTCAGGGTCGAACGGGTCGAGCGGTTTGTCTTCTGGGTCTTCGGAGTCGGACACGTGGCGGAGATGAAAAGAGGAAGGCTGATTCTGGCCTCCGGGGTGCGGCAGGCGAGAGCAGAGTGCGACCGAGGTGACGTGCCGATGGAAAGCGGCGGGTTTACCCGACGCTTGGTCTCGCCTCCGGCCCTCTGGTCAACGGGTCAACGGGTCAACCTGTCCTCGATTTTGCCTATTGCCCGAACTCCACCCAGTCCAGGTTCATCAGGCCGTTGCTTTTCTTGGGATGGGTCAGGACGAGATAGACGTCATGCCGTCCGGTGACGGGCGTGAGCTTGGCCTGATTCGCGACGAATTTGGCCCAGTCGCCGGTGTAGGCGATGTCGATCGTGGCGACGAGCGGTCCGGTCGGCGAGTCGAGGCGGACTTCGATCTGGCTGCCTTTGGCGCCGCCGCCGACCGAGGCGCTCACCTTCACGGTCTTGGTCCCGGCGAGGTTAAGCCCGGCGAACTTGAGCGTGGCGCCGTGCTTGGTGGAGCTCACGCCCTTGCCGGCGTTCTTGCCGCCGGTGACTTCCGCGGATTCGGCTTCGAGCTTGCGGTGGCGGACGCGCACGCTGGCCTTGCCCGTCAGCGGTCCGGCGGCGCCGGCGCCCGCGTCGGTGACGACCGCTTCAAGGAGCAGGGTGCCCGGCTTGTTGTCCTTCGGCGCGGTCAGCCGGCCTTCGAGTCCGCGGGTGATCGTCGGACCGCCCTTGCCCTTCTCGTGCGCGAGGACCGCGCGGAGCATGATGGCCACCTCGTCTTCGGTGTGCTGCGGGTGGGCGAGCATCGGGACCTGGCCCCAGACGCCGCTGCCGCCGAGCCTGACCTTCTTGTTGAGGAGGTCTTCCGCGCCGGCCTGATTACGATACTTGTCGGCGATGGCGACGAAGGAAGGGCCGACCAGCGGGGTCTCCGCGGCGTGGCAGTTGTAGCAGTCGCTCTGGCGCATCAGCGACAGGCCCGGATCGTTGGCCGCGGCCTTGCCGTCGGCGGGCAGGAACACCGACGTCACCATCGTGCGAGCGGCGAATTCAGCCGGCTTGGCCTCGGAGGAGCCGTCTTCCGCGTCCTGGACGGCGACCTTGAAATCCACCGTCTTGCCGGGCGTGAAGAAGTCGCCCTCCTGAGGCGTCAGGAAGCGCGCGGTCGGCGGGGTGTTGCCGACGACCACCGGCAGGCTGCGCTTGGTGGCGCCGCCTTGCCCGTCCGTCACGGTGAGCTCGACCTCGAAGTTGCCCGCGGTCGCGAGCTCGACGGAGAGCTCCTCGCCTTCGCCGAGTTTCCGGTCGCCGGGCTGGAGTTTCCAGACGTAGCCCGGCTTGCCGCCGTCGAGGTCGCGGGACCCCTTGGCGGAGAGGTTCGTCTTGAGCGGGGCCGGTCCGGCTGTCGCGGAGACGGCGAGCTTCGCCACGGGCCGGAGGTTGCCGCGGACATAAGAGATCCTGAGCAACGCCGAGTCCGGGTTGGCGCCCCAGGTGTCGCCGTAGTCGAGCAGGTAGAGGCAGCCGTCCGGCCCGAAGGTCGCGTCGACCGGGCGACGCAGGATCGTCGCGCCGTTGTCGATGAGGGCCTGGTGTTTCTTCCGCTGCGCGTCGGTGTTGGCCGTCACGAAGGCCGTGGGCGCGAAGGCTTCCAGGCCCTGGAGGTCGGAGTTCGCGTCGAGGCGGGCCCACTTGATGAACGGACGCTGCCAATCCCAGAACAGCAGGGAGCGGTCGAAGTGCTTCGGGAAGCCGTCGGTCTGCTCGAAGGATTCCTGCCAGTAGAAGACGGGGCCCGCGCAGGCGGTGCGGCCGCCTTCGCCGAGTTCAGGCCACTGCTCCGAGACCACGTAAGGCCAGTAGAGGAAGGCCGGGACGGCGGGCGGGACCTCGAGGAGGCCGGTGTTGTTGCGGCTCTTGTTCACCGGCGCCTTCGGGTCGAAGAGCGGGCCGGTTTTCTCGGTCGCGTAGTCGTATTCGGCGTAGGGGAAGTTCCGGCCGACGAAGTACGGGTAGCCGAAGTTGCCGGCCTTCTTCGCCTGGTTGATCTCGTCGTAGCCGCGCGAGCCGCGGGGGCCGTCGACGCGCGCGTCGGGTCCGACCTCGCCCCAGTAGACGTAGCCGGTCCGGGGGTCGATGTTCATGCGCCACGGGTTGCGCGTGCCCATCGCGAAGATCTCGGGACGCGTCTTGGGCGTGCCGGGCTTGAAGAGATTGCCTTCAGGGATGGCGTACGTGCCGTCGTCGTTGACGCGGATGCGGTTCACCTTGCCGACGAGCGTGTTCGTGTTGGCCGACGTGCGCTGGCCGTCCCAGGGCTCCCTGCCGGGGCGCTGGTCGAGCGGCGCGTAGCCCTTGCTGTCGCCGAAGGGACTGGTGTTGTCGCCGGTCGAGAAATACAGGCAGCCGTCGGGGCCGAACTTCAGCGTGGATCCGTGGTGGCAGCACTGCAGGCGCTGCTCCTCGTATTTCAGGATGAGCTTCTCGCTGCCGGCGACGAGCTGGTCGTCTTTGATCTGGAAGCGCGAGAGGTGCTGGCCGGCGAAGTCCGCCGGAGAGTAGATCAGGTAGATCCAGCCGTTCTGGGCGAACTTCGGGTCGAGCGCGAAGGCGAGGAAGCCGTTCTCCTGGGTCTTGAAGACCTTCATCTCGGCGACCTGCTTCACCCGCCTGGTCTTCGGGTCGTAGACCTTGAGGGCGCCGCCGTATTCGTTGAACCAGAGCCGGCCGTCCGCCGCGAACTCGAGGTGCATCGGCTGCGGAAGTCCGGTCAGCAGCGTCTCGGTCTGGAAGCGGATATCCTCCGGGAGGCCTTCGGCGGCGCGGGCGGCCGGCAGGGCGGCGAGCAGGGCCGCGCCAAGCAGGCTGAGGATACGGACGGGGTGGGAATCCATGGATGGGTGACCTTGGGGAAGGGGCGAGGTTCCCTCAGGGTCGGAAAAAGGGGTCCGAGGGCAAGAGGGGAGCGGGCTGCGCTCCGAGTATCGGGGTTGAGACGGCCGCCGCATGGCGGCCGAGGGGTGGGGCAAGGCTACGACGTGCCCTTAGGCGGCAGGTTGACCCGCCAAAACAGGAAGTCCGCCTTTCGGCGGACTTCGTCAGGGGCTCTTTTCTCAGATCAGCCCGAGCTGCATCTTCCCGTCTTCGGAGATCATGGTCTGGGTCCACGGCGGATCCCAGACGATGTCGACGCGGGCCTGGTTGATGCCCGGCACGGCGAGGACGCGGTTGCGCGCGTCTTCGGCGATGACGGGTCCCATGCCGCAGCCCGGCGCGGTGAGCGTCATCGCGACGACGACGCTGTGACGGTCGGCGGAGCCTTCCAGCGGCTCGACCTTGAGCGAGTAGACGAGTCCCAGGTCGACGATGTTCACCGGGATCTCCGGATCGAAGACCTTCTTCAGGCTTTCCCAGACGGCTTCGTCGGAAGGCTTGCCGGTGTGGCCGGGGTGTTCCGCCGTGCCGACGGAGCCGTACGCGTCCGTCTTGCCTTCGTTCTCGGTCGCGTCGGACGGAGGCTGCTCGCCGAGGGCGTCGGCGTCCAGGCCCTTGATGCGGAACATGCCGGTGTCGCAGACCACGGTGAAGTTGCCGCCGAGGCGGTGCGTGATGGTGACCTTCGTGCCGGCGGGCAGGACGGCGGGCTCTCCCGCGGGGATCACGGTCGCCTGCACGTCGCGCGCGAGGACGCGGTCGTGCGGGCTGGGCGTGTGGCGCTGGCCGGTGGTGTCGTCGCTCATGTTCAGGCTTGGTGGAATTTGAGGCGGAGCATCTCGCGGACCGCGGCGGCGGCTTCTTCGTGGCCGACCTTGGCGAGGACTTCCTCGAGGAAGCCCTGCGCGAGCAGTTCCTGGGCGACGGCCAGCGGGATGCCGCGGGCGCGCAGGTAGAAGAGCTCGGCGGGGTCGATCTGGC
>JBDLWC010000159.1:0-4586 GCA_039804485.1 Verrucomicrobiota bacterium | reverse complement strand
GTCGCGCGCAAATGGGACATGAAGGCGATGCATAAGCTCATGCTCTCGAGCGCGGCCTACCGACGCAGCGCGGCGGTGACTCCGGCGATGCTGGAGAAGGACCCCGACAACCGACTGCTGGCCCGCGGACCTCGCTTCCGCCTGCCGGCCGAAGTCATCCGCGACCAGACGCTCTGGTCTTCCGGCCTGCTCGTCGGCAAGCTCGGCGGACCCAGCGTGAAGCCCTACATGCCTGAGGCCGTCTGGGACGAGACCAGCGTCTACGGCGACATGCGCAATTACAAGGCGGACACCGGCGAAGGGCTTTACCGCCGGAGTCTTTACACGATCTGGAAACGGACGGCCGCGCCTCCGTCGATGCTGCTCTTCGACTCGCCGGGACGCGAAGTCTGCACGGTGAAGCGCTCGCGCTCCAACACCCCGATGCAGGCGCTGTCGCTCCTGAACGAGACGACCTACGTCGAAGCCGCGCGCAAGCTCGCCGAACTGACCCTCCGTCAGGCCGGCGACGCCGACGCCCGCCTGTCCTGGATGTTCCGCCGCGTGCTCCGCCGCGAAGCCACCTCCGACGAGCTGGCCCTCCTCCGCAAAGGCCTCGACCGACGTCTCGCGACCTACGCCGCCGACCCGTCGCTCGCCCCTAAGCTCCTGGCCAACGGCATGAGCCCGGTGCCCGCCGATCTCGACCGCTCCCAGCTCGCCGCTTGGACGGTCACCGCCAACTCCCTCCTCAACCTCGACGAAACCGTCACCCGCGAATGAACTGCAACGACCGTCAATTCATCGGCCTCGACCAGGCCGCCCGCATGGCCCTGTCCCGCCGCACCTTCATCAAGGGTTCGGCCGGCGGCATCGGCCTCGCCGCCCTCGGCTCGCTCGTCGGATCTCCGGGCTTCGCCGCCAACCCCGGCCTGGGCTTCCCTGACTTCAAGCCGAAGGCCAAGCGCATCATCTACCTGTTCCAGTCCGGGGCTCCGTCCCAGATGGACCTGTTCGATCCGAAGCCGGAAATGGCCAAGTACCGCGGGAAAGACCTGCCTCCGACGGTCCGCGGCAACCAGCGCCTGACCACGATGACCTCCGGCCAGAAAGGCTTCCCGATCGCGCCCTCGATCTTCAATTTCAAGCAGTACGGCCAATCCGGCAACTGGTTCAGCGAGCTGATCCCGAACATCGCCTCGAAGTCAGACGAATGGTGCGTGGTGCGCGGGATGCACACCGAAGCCATCAACCACGATCCGGCGATCACGTTCATGCAGACGGGCTCGCAGCTCGCCGGACGTCCGAGCATCGGCTCCTGGGCCGCCTACGGACTCGGCAGCGAGAACGCCGACCTGCCCGCCTACGTGGTGATGACCTCCTTCGGCAGCGGCCGTCCCGACGACCAGCCTCTCTACGACCGCCTCTGGGGCGCGGGCTTCCTCCCGTCCAAGCTCCAGGGCGTCAAGCTGCGCAACAAGGGCGAGCGCGTGCTTTACCTGAAGGACCCCGACGGCATCCCGCGCGCCGTCCGCCGCGAACAGCTCGACGAGATCGCCGCCCTCAACAACCAGCGCCACGGCGCCCTGGGCGACCCCGAGATCCAGACCCGCATCTCGCAATACGAGATGGCCTTCCGCATGCAGACGAGCGTGCCCGACCTGCTCGACCTCTCCAAGGAGCCCCAGCACGTGCTCGATCTCTACGGACCGGACGTGAAGCGCCCCGGTTCCTACGCGTCGAACTGCCTGCTGGCCCGCCGCCTGTGCGAGCGCGACGTGCGCTTCGTGCAGCTCTTCCACATGGGCTGGGACCACCACGGCGGCCTGCCCAAGGCGATCAAGGGCCAGTGCGCCGACACCGACAAGGCCACCGCGGGCCTGCTCACCGACCTCAAGCAGCGCGGCCTGCTCGACGACACGCTGGTGGTCTGGGGCGGCGAGTTCGGCCGCACGATCTACTCGCAAGGCGCGCTCACGGAGACCAACTACGGCCGCGACCACCACCCGCGCTGCTTCACGGTCCTGATGGCCGGCGCCGGCGTCAACAAGGGCACGACCTACGGCGAGACCGACGACTTCAGCTATAACATCACGAAGGACCCCGTCCACGTCCACGACCTGAACGCGACCATCCTCCACCTGATGGGCGTCAACCACACCCGCCTGACCTACCGTTACCAGGGCCGCGACTTCCGACTCACCGACATCCACGGCGAAGTCGTCAAGAAGCTGCTGGCCTGAGGATCGGTCTTACGGCCGGCAAGTCCTTCACTACGGCGACCTGACCGCAGAAATGCCTGCATTCCGACGACATGCAGGCTTTTCTATGCGTCATGCGCCTGGCTCCAAGCCCCTCGCTCCGATTGCCCGGACAGGGCGATGGAGCCAAGTGATAGCCCTCGCTTGGTTGATATGCGCGCTCTGCCGTCATCTCGCCGCGGCTGAATTCCATGTCTCCCCGGATGGCGATGACGCCGCGGTCGGCTCCAAGGACAGGCCATTCAAGACAATAGGCAGGGCTTACCGCGCGTTGACCGCGGGAGACGTCTGCACACTCCACGCCGGAACCTACCGGGAGACTTTGACGCCCGTCTCCGGAACGCCCACGTCACCGGTCACCTATCAGGCCTGGCCGGGCGATCAGGTCGTGATCAGCGGATGTGACCTGGTGACTGGCTGGTCTCCGCATACGGTTCCGACTTATAAGGCCCCTTGGAAAGGCCCCCTCGGATCGGGAAATCAGCTGTTCATCGACGGCAAGATGGCCTTTCGCTCACGCTGGCCGGACAACCCTGGCCGTTCGCTTACCTCTCCGCCGTTGGCCACGGCAGGCCCAGGCAGCGACCGGACGTCGATCCGCTGCGCCGACCTCCCTTCCGGCGACCTTCGTGGCGCCCAGGTCTGGATCATGAGCGGTACCCGCTGGGAAGCCTGGACGAGCACGATCGAGAGTTCGGGCCCGGGCTACGTACGATTCGCCGACGGCGCCACCGCCCCGCTTGCCTGCCGCCCCGGAGCCTCCTTCTACCTCTTCGGCTCGCACTCCTTGCTATCTGATAACGAATGGGAAGTCGCCGGAGATCACCTCTACCTTCGACTTCCGCCCGGTGTCGCTCCCGAGAAGCTGACCATCGAGACCAAAGCACGGCCCTATGGCATCGACCTTTCGCACCGTAGACATGTCCGCCTGCGCGGCCTGAAGCTATTCGGCTGCTCGGTGAAGACCGACCGGATGACGGAAGACGTCCTGATGGAAGGACTGGACGCGCGTCATGTCAGCCACTGGGAGACTCCCGGCGGCAGCGCGCCGCCCAAGGATCAACGCGTCGCCATGGCCCTAGAGGGCCGGAACATAACGATCCAAAATAGCTCGCTATACGGTTCCGCCGGCAGCCTCGTCACGCTGGAAGGCTCCAGGAATCGCCTCGTCAACTGCCTGATCAGCGAAGCCGGCTATGCCGGCCTGAACGCCGAATGCGTCGGCATCTTCGGCACGGAGCAGCTGGTCAGCCATAATACGATCCAAAGCGGCGGACGATCGGTGGTGGGCTTCGGAGCGACCCGCTCCCTGGTGACCTTCAATGATATTTCGCGAGCCGGGCTCCTGACCTGGGACGTCGGACTCCTGACGACAGGCAATACGGACGCCGAAGGCTCGGAGATATCCCATAACTGGCTGCACGACAATCTCTCCGGCGGGCTGGCCAGGGGCATCTTCCTCTCCACCGGGACGCACAACCTGCTCATCCACCATAACGTGGTGTGGAACTGCTGGGAGGGAGGATTCCACGGCGAGCCGCCCATGGAATACGTGCAACTGATCAACAATACCTTCTACTCGACGCCTGGCGCCTATGACGCGGGCGGGATCGACATTTCATCCTTCACCTTCGTGGACGACCAGGTCGGCTGCTTCGTGCTCAAGAATGTCCTGACCGATGACATCCGCACGCTCGGACACGATGTGACGCTCCAAGACAACCTCCTCCCCGGCACGAACCCCGAGTTCGTCGACCCCGCGCGGGCCGACTTCCGTCTTCGTCAATCGTCGCCCGCGCTCAACCTAGGTAAACCCATCCCCGGGGTATCCCCTGAAGCGGGAGCCGGAGCCTATGCGGGATCAGTATGGCGACCGGGACACGACTTCCGCTCTTCGCCGAAGACGGCGCTTACTTTTACCGAGCAGCCTTTCCGCAATCGGCTCGCCAATTCCAGTTTTGAATCCTCATCGATGGATCCATGGACGGCCATCGGCGATCGCGCCGCCGTCACGCGGAAAACTCTGCGATCAGATCCGACGCTCAATACCACGGGCGACGTGCACAGCGGACGACACGCGCTGCGACTATCACGAGCCGGCTCCGGCGTGCACCAGACAACCGAGCCGCTGGCTCCTAACCGTACCTATATCCTCACTGGCTGGGCTAAGCTGACGACCGCGGACGCCGTCGCCTCGCTCGGCATCACCGGAAGCAACGGCACGCGTACGGTCAGATTCAAGACCGAGGGAGATCCTTCGAACTGGCTTCGCGGAAGCGTCGCCTTCGCGACCGGACCTCATCCGGATCGGGTCACGGTCACGTGGAAACACGAAGGTAAGGATGG
>JBDLWC010000158.1:0-4115 GCA_039804485.1 Verrucomicrobiota bacterium | reverse complement strand
CGCTTCTGAGCGATAACCGTCAGAAGCGGTCTGACCCCGTACTGTTACGCCCTTTCTATGCCACTCTATGACAACCCGGCCACTGGCAAGGCGGGTCGGACTGGGTACAGTGAGGCTACCATGAGTTACGACCGACGCGAATTCCTCAAATCCCTCTCGCTGGGCGGCATCGCCCTGTTCACTACCGACTGGTTCAAGCTGGTCGACGAGACCAAGGCCGCTTCAGGCGGCAAACTGCTTCCGGCCCTGCCCGGCGAGAAGGTGAGCTCCAAGGGCGACCAGATCCGCGCCTTCTGGAACGATTCGGACTTCCGCTTCGAGCTCTGCCTCAATGGAACGATCTATGACGAGGTGCCGGAGCTCGAGGACGATGAATCCGAGTTCGATTCGGGAGAATTCGAACAAGGCGAGGATGAGTCGGACGAGGAATTCGAACAGCGTATCGATGAGGCCCGCGAAGAGTGGGAAAGTGAACGAGAATCCTCCGGGGAAAGCCGCCAGGAGGAGCATGAGTTCGACTGGTATCGCCACAGCTGCCCCGGCGCCCAGGCCGTCCCCTATCTGCAGGGGCTTTTCCGGGCGCTGGAAGCCGGCCGCGACAAGGTCGACGCCGGCGACTACGCCGAGGTCGGCAGCATCGACTTCTACGACGGCGCGTGTCCGGGCAATGACACCTACGTCGCCGCGACCGCGCCGGACTACGCCACGCTCGCCGCCCTGCAGCGCGTCCTCGTCGCCCTCGGCCGGAACTGCCGCGTGGTGATCGTGGAGCCGAATCCCGCGGATGAGACGGCCTGAAGGCAGATGCAGTACGGGGTTTGCACCGACTCCCAGCGCTCGAGGCTCTCGCTCCCCGTAGTTCTGCGTGATCTTCGCGAAGTCTTCCGCAGGGTAGGACGGAATGGGTGTCTGTCCTGGGGTCTTTCGCTGGCCTGATGGGGGACTCCCTGTGTTGAGCGTTGAGTCGGTGCGTCCAGCCTCAGGGGGTGCCTGATACTTGGGGAATCCGTCACTCCGATGATTTTGAACGCAGCTTCAGGAGATTGCGTAAGCGTTGGCCCGGCGGAGCCGACGCCTTGCTGGCCAGGTTGCAGAACTTCCTGGAACGTTGGTTGAACAACCCGCAGCTCTCGGCCGGCTTCCATCTTCCGGGTTGGATCCATCCCGAAGGCCGGGGCGTGCTGGCCGTGGATCAAGGTACGAAAGGCAATCTGCCGGCGCTACGGCTCTATCTCTGGCTAGACCATCGCGACCACCTTATCTGGCTGCTGTGCGCCGGTGACAAGCGGACGCAATATGCGGATATTGCATATTGCCATGATTGGGTGAACCGCTTTGGATCAAGAGATGGCTCCTTCGGCGATCAAAGCTAAGTCCCACCGCGACGTCTTTTCGCTCGCGGCCGCCTTGGGTTACGCTCCCCGTGAAGTCAGGAGGCTCCGCACGCGTGTCGCCGACACGGAGCTCACGGCGATGCTGGAGGCCAGACGTCAGGCCGCCGGCCTGACGCAGGCCGAGGTGGCCCGGCGGATGGGCGTCACGCAGTCCACGGTCTCGCGACTGGAGTCGGATCGCTGGCAGGACCTTCGGCTAGGCGAATTGGATGCCTATCTGCGGGCCCTTGCTTGAGGTAAGAGGCCCGCAGGCCTCCGCCATGCAAAGGCTTAATTCTTTACGCCCGGTCGGCGTCTCCATTGATTGCGGGCATGTCAAAGCGTCTTCCAGGTCTGGTGATTGAGGTCGAGGACTTGCCGGGTTTCCTGGCGAAGTCCGACGAGGACATCCTGCGGCATGTCCGTTCGGTGCTCCTGCACCGCGCTTACGCCGCCCAGCGGGCCCAGCTCGCCAAGTGCGACTCGGTCCAGTTCTCGCCGACCAAGGACTCCTGCGTCTTCTCTGCCAAAGGCCGGGCCCTCCTGCACGTCCGCTTCGCCCCGCTGAAGGGGTAGGGCGCGGCCGGAGGCCGTAAGGGGGCCCGTGGGCACGCCTCCGATGGTAGGGCGTGGCTCTCCGAGCCCGCCTTCTGCCTTCTAGCCTGTCCTAGGTAGGGATGACCGGCTCGGTCATCCACGGGCGCGCGGGCCGCACGCCCCTACCTGCCCCCGCCCCGGTGGTTGGCGGTTGGGTAGGGCAGTGCTCTCCGAGCCCGCTAGCCGCCACCTGAGGCCGCCACCTGCCACCCGAAACGATGCCTCTCCCTATACTCAATACTCCATACTCGATACTCAGGTCCGCACCTTTGCACCTCTCCTCCCTCCCTCGCTCCGTCCCTCACTCGTAATGCGTCCACATCCGCAGGATCTTCACGGTCTTTTCCGCCGCGTAGACCTGGTAGACCAGGCGGTGCTGCAGATTGATCCGGCGCGAATAGGCGCCCGCGAGGTCGCCGACCAGCGCTTTGAAGGGCGGGGGATTCTGGAAAGGGTTTTGAGCGAGGACCGCGAGGAGGGTCTCGATCTTCGGCCGAAGCCCCGCCTTGGCCGCCTTGCGGGCGTCCTTCTGCGCCTGACGGGTATAGGCCAGCGTCCAGCTCACCAGCGGAGCTTCCGGGAGGCCTTCTTCAGCGGCTCCTTCAGGCCGCGGCGGATCGAGGCGCCCATGCCCGGGATCGCCGACAGATGGAGCGTTTCCTGGATGTTCGCCCAGTCCGCTTCGCTGACCAGCACCGCGTTGCCGCGCTTACCCGTGATCTGGATCGGCTCATGGACGGACGCCTCGATCAGTTTGTAGAGCTGGGCGCGGGCGCGGGTGGCGGAAATCGTCGTCATGACCATGAAGGTACGTAAAAGCGTACGCATGGCAAGCGCCCCTTCGGCGTGCGTCGCTCCGGTGGCCTGCGGGCCAGCTGATCTGAGGTATGGCATGCTTGGACGTTCCGGGCGGTCCTCGTCCCGGCAACGCAGGGAATCCCCCAGTCCCGGCCTGGCGCCTGTCACCCAAGGCCGTCCCCGTTACCCGGAATGACGGGGGCAGGTCGCCCCTGCCTGGCATGGGCTAGGACCGCACGTGGTGCGGTCCCTACCGCAAGGCTTTGTGCCTGCGAAGCTGGACGGCGCGATCGCGCCAGGCTTGGACCACTTCCAGGGGCTTGGGCGTGAGCGCGGCGCATTCGGCCGCATGGTCGGCGCAGTCGGCGGCTTCACCGAGGGTGAACGCATACCGGGCGAAGGTGTCCGAGGCGAGGGTCATGGCCTCGAACTCGTACTCAGGGCCATGCGTGAGCCGGATGAAGCTGGCGATGCGCAGGGTGGCATGGGCTCCGTGCAGCGGATGCGCCGCATAGGCTACGTGGAGAAGCTGATAAAGCCCTCCCATCGGCCCCTTGTCGAAGTGGTAGCGCATGTAGATCGTTTCCAGGGAGCGCAGGGCTCCCCGGATCGGGTGGAGCTGCGCAAGATTCCACTCCGCCTCTCCGACCCAGGCCTCGGGCGCATTGAAGTCAGGCAGGGGTTGGGCGGCGGGGGTATCCTGGGGCTCGTAGGCCCAGTAATTAAAGGTGTGCATCATCATGTCGGGCGAGGTCCTCCATGATATCACGCTTGTCCAATGGACGCGAGGGTCGGCTGTTGCGGCGGACTTCCGCGGATGTCTTATTGACCCGAAAGTCTGCAGCATGGCCATCCCGCATGGCCAAAAAAAAGCCCCTGACGGGGCTTTTGCGGGCTGGCGGACGTGGCTTAGAAGCCGACCTGGTTTTTCGAGCCCATCTTGGTGATGGTCTTTTCTTCCTCCCAGGTGGCCAAGCCGGACTTCACGTCGGTCAGGCTGAGCTGGAAGACATAGGATGTCTGGCGGACGTTGCCGGCCTGGGCGCGCGCTTCGATGATCTTCCCGGACAAGGTGAAGTCCGGAAGGATCGGCTTGGCGGGTTCGGTGCCGAGGAAGGCCGCGTTCCGTCGTGCTTCCGCGGCCGCCCGGTCGGCGGGCCCGCCGAAGCCAGCGGCCTTCGCGACGCCGACCTTGCCGCTCCGGGTGAGGGAGACGGTGATCTTCTTGGTCAGGAGCTCGGTGTCGAAATTGCTGGCGGTGTCGTTCGTGATGTTGCCGAGCATGAACACGGGGCGCTGGCCGTCACGGCTCGCGCCGGCGAAGGCGGCCGAGTCGTATAGGGACTG
>JBDLWC010000157.1:0-4211 GCA_039804485.1 Verrucomicrobiota bacterium | reverse complement strand
CTTGGTCGGCCGCATCGTCTGGGCCTGGGTGCTGACCATCCCGATCACCCTCACGCTGGGCTACCTCTTCTACCGGGCGACCGTGCTGGCAGGCTGGTCGAAGTAGACCCGGGGCAGGCCGGGACGGTGAACCCGGCGACGCCCTCGAGGGGAATCTGGCTCGGTGTCCCGGAGGGGTATCTCCCCTAGGTTAGCGGCGAAACCCTCCCTCGGGTGCTCCCCAAGGGGTTCGTCACGCTATCGACCCCGATTAGAAGCGATAAAAACGGCGTTTTCAGCCCTTCCCGCTTGCCCCCCTTGGGGGCTGTCCTAACTTGCGGCGAACGACCATGGTCAAATCCGATTTCGGTTATAACAGCAAAGTGGAGGGCGAGGTCATCGTGACCCGCGCCGATGCCGTCGTGAACTGGGTGCGCAGCAACTCGGTCTGGCCCATGCCCATGGGTCTGGCCTGCTGCGCCATCGAGCTCATGGCCGCCGGCGGCTCCCGCTTCGACATCTCGCGCTTCGGCATGGAGGTCATGCGCTTCTCCCCCCGCCAGGCCGACTGCATGATCGTCGCCGGCACGGTCACCTACAAGATGGCCGAAGTCGTCCGCCGCATCTACGACCAGATGGCCGAACCGAAGTGGGTCGTCGCCATGGGCGCCTGCGCCTCGACCGGCGGAATGTACCGCTCCTACGCCACCCTGCAGGGCGTCGACAACATCGTCCCGGTGGACATCTATATCTCCGGTTGCCCGCCCCGCCCCGAAGCCCTCCTCGACGGCATGATGCTCCTCCAGGAGAAGATCCGCCAGGAAGGCGGCTCGCTGCGTCGCACTTTCCGCGGTCGCACGATCGAAACCAAGATCGTCAGCTAAGACCGGACATGGACGCCGCCGCGCTTACCTCCCGTTTCCCTGCCACGCAGGACCTCGCCGGCAAGGACATGCCGACCTTCCGCGTCGCCGGGGGCGACCTGCTCGCCGCCGTGGCCTGGCTGCGCGACACGCAGGGCTTCGACCTGCTCGCCGACCTCTGCGGCCTCGAACTGCAGGCCCGCCCGGCCCGGTTCGGCGTCGTCATCCACCTGCTCAGCACGGCGAACAAGGAATACGTCCGCCTGCACGTCGACGCCGTCCATGACCGCGTCCCGAGCGTCTCCTCGCTCCACCCCGGCGCCAACTGGCACGAGCGCGAAGCCTACGACATGTTCGGCATCGTCTTCGAAGGCCACCCGGACCCGCGCCGCATCCTGATGTGGGAAGCGTATCCGTACCACCCGCTCCGCAAGGACTTCCCCCTCGCCGGCATCGAAGTCCCCTTCCCCGCCGCCGACGTCGCCGAAGTCACCGGCCAGAAGGTCGAACCCGCGCCGATGATGGGCGGACCGTTCGTCTCGCACGGCGGCAAGCTCTCCGAAGGCGAACCGTCCGCGCTCGACCAGTCCTGGACCGAGCAGCACCCCAAAGCCTGATTCAACGTGAAGATCACCAAGGAAATCTCCATCGGCGACGTCGCCGCCCGTTCCGAAGAACTGCGCGGAGAGAACATGACCCTCAACATGGGTCCGTCCCACCCGGCCACGCACGGCGTGCTCCGCCTCAGCCTCGAGCTCGACGGCGACAAGGTCGTGAAGTGCGACCCGGTCATCGGCTACCTGCACCGCGGCGACGAGAAGATCGCCGAGAACATGACGTACAACCAGTTCGTCCCTTACACGGACCGCCTGGACTACCTCGCCCCCCTCGCCAACAACGTCGCCTACGCCATCGCCGTCGAGAAGCTCGCCGGCCTCAAGCTGCCCGCGCGCTGCGAAGCCATCCGCGTGCTCACCTGCGAGATGGCCCGCATCTCGTCCCACCTCCTGGGCATCGGCGTCTACGCGATGGATACCGGCGCCTGGACGGTGTTCATGTACACCTTCAACGAGCGCGAGAAGCTCTACACGCTCTTCGAGGAGCTCACCGGCGCCCGCTTCACCACGAGCTACACCCGCATCGGCGGCGTGACCCGCGACATCCCCGACGGCTGGCTCGCCAAGGTCTCCGCCTTCTGCGACGGCGTCGAGCGCACCATCGACGAGGTCGACAAGCTCCTCACCCGCAACGGCATCTTCCTCGAGCGCACCGAAGGCATCGCCACGATCTCGAAGGAGATGGCGCTCGGCTACGGCCTCACCGGCCCGAACCTCCGCGCTTCCGGCGTGCCGTTCGACCTCCGCAAGGACAAGCCCTACTCCGGCTACGAGCAGTATGACTTCGACGTCCCCGTCGGCGCCAAGGGCGACTGCTTCGACCGCTACCTCGTCCGCATGGAAGAGATGCGCCAGTCCGTCCGCATCCTCCGCCAGGTCATCAAGTCCATGCCGGGCGGCGCCTGGTATGCCGAAGACGCGAAGAAGATCTTCCTTCCGCCCAAGGCGAAGGTGATGACCAAGATGGAGGAGCTCATCCAGAATTTCATGCTGGTGACCGAAGGCCCGCAGATCCCGGCCGGCGAAGTCTACTTCGAGGCCGAGAACCCGAAGGGCGCCCTCGGCTTCTACGTCGTCTCCAACGGCGGCGGCGTCCCTTACCGCCTCCGCATCCGCGGACCGAGCTTCGTCTCGCTCTCCATCCTTCCCGCCATCGTCCCCGGCAACTTCCTCACCGACGTCGCTTCCATCCTCGGTTCGCTCGACTTCGTCATGGGCGAATGCGACCGCTAAAGACCATGCAAGAATCCTCCCCTTCCTCCGCCCCCGCCCGCGCGCTCAAGCCTGAGACGCTGGCCCAGGCTCCCGCCATCATCGCGCAGTACCCGCAGAAGCGCAGCGCGACGATGCCCCTCCTGCACCTCGTGCAGGAAGACCGCGGCCACATCACGAAAGAAGACATGACCTGGGTCGCCGAGCAGGTCGGCGTGACGCCGATGCAGGTGCTCGAAGTGGTCACGTTCTACCCGATGTTCCGCCAGTCGCCGATCGGCCGCCGCCATGTGCGCGTCTGCCGCACGCTGTCCTGCGCCCTCCGCGGTTCCTACGCGCTGATGGAGAGCCTCGAGAAGTCCCTCGGCTGCAAGCGCGGCGAGACCTCGCCGGACGGCGACTTCACCCTGGAGTTCGTCGAATGCATCGCCGACTGCGGCTGCGGCCCGGTCGTCCACGTCGACGCCTCGATGCACGAGAACGTGAAGCCCGAGGACGCCGATAAGTTCGCCGCCCAGCTCAAGGCCACGCTCAAGGACCCGTCCTACGGCCAGAACCCTCCCGTCCCCGGCACGCCCGAGTGGAACGGCTAACCTAAGACTCTCCGCGACATGCCCGCCGTCGAACGCCCTCTCATCTACGCCAACCTCCGCAAGCCGGGGTACACGGTCGACATCGACTGCTACCTGCGCAACGGCGGTTACGAAGCCCTCAAGAAAGCCGTCGCCCTCAAGCCCGAGGAAGTCTGCAAGGAAGTCGAAGTCTCCGGCCTGCGTGGCCGCGGCGGCGCCGGCTTCCCGACCGGCATGAAGTGGAAGTTCCTCGACCGCAAGTCGGGCAAGCCCGCCTACCTGGTCGTCAACGCCGACGAATCCGAGCCGGGCACCTACAAGGACCGCCAGATCATCTACAAGGACCCGCACCAGATGCTGGAAGGCATCGCGATCACCGCGTGGGCCATCCAGGCCAAGCAGGCCTTCATCTACATCCGCGGCGAGTTCATCCACGGCGCCAAGATCCTCGAGCGCGCGATCGCCGAGGCGAAGGCCAAGGGCTTCCTCGGCCAGAACATCCTCGGCTCGGGCTACTCCTGCGAAGTCGTCGTCCACCGCGGCGGCGGCTGCTACGTCTGCGGCGAAGAGACCGGACTGATCGAATCCCTCGAAGGCAAGCGCGGCTACCCGCGCATCAAGCCACCGTACTTCCCGGCCGTCCTCGGCCTCTACAACTGCCCGACCATCGTCAACAACGCGGAGACGATGGCGCAGGTGAAGCACGTGCTCGCCTTCGGCGGCGCGGAGTTCGCCAAGATCGGCATCCCCGGCGACAGCGGCACGCACATCTGGGGCGTCAGCGGCCTGGTGAAGCGCCCGGGTCTCTACGAGATCGAGGCCGGCAAGGCCACCTTCGGCGAACTGCTCTACGACCTCTGCGGCGGCCCGCTCGACGGACGCCAGATCAAGGCGATCATCCCCGGCGGCTCCTCCACCAAGATCCTCAAGGTCGGCGAACGCTTCAAGGGCAAGCTCGCCAACGGCAC
>JBDLWC010000156.1:0-4472 GCA_039804485.1 Verrucomicrobiota bacterium | reverse complement strand
TGCCATCGCTAAGTTTCAACCACGCACATGAGTAAGCGTATTGTAGAATTCCCCCAGCCGAAAGCCGGCGACCTCGTCGGCCCCAACTACTGGCGCAGCCTGGACGACCGGGCCGAATCGCCCGAGTTCCGTACCTGGGTCGAGAAAGAGTTTCCCGCCGGCGCCGCCGAGCTGGACGGCGTCAACCGGCGCCACTTCCTCAAGATCATGGGCGCCTCGTTCGGCCTCGCCGGACTCGGCCTCGCCGGTTGCCGCGAGCCCCGCAACCACACGCTGCCTTACGCGAAGCAGCCCGAGAACACCATCCCGGGCGTCGCGACCTATTACGCCACCTCTTTCCCCGGCGAGTTCGCCGACCAGCCGCTCCTCGTCGAGACGCACCAGCATCGCCCGACGAAGGTCGAAGGCAATCCGAGCCACCGTCCGTGCGGCGGCGCCTCCTCGAAGTTCGCCCAGGCCAGCGTGCTCGACATGTACGACCCGGACCGCGCGCAGGCTTCCCTCGCCGCCGACGGCTCCGTGCTCTCCGTCGCCGCCGCCCGCGCCTTCGTCCGCGGTCTCGCCGACGCCGCCAAGGCCGACGCCGGCGAAGGCCTCGCCTTCCTCGCCCGTCCGTCCACTTCGCCCACGCGCGCCCGTCTGGTCGCTTCGCTGAAGTCCGCCTATCCGAAAGCCCGCTGGGTCGAGTACACGCCCGTCGCGCAGGATCTCTCCGCCGCCGTCCTCGGCGCCCGCGTCCTGCCCGATTACGCCAAGGCCCGCCGCGTGCTGAGCCTCGACCGCGACTTCCTCGGCGCGCATGACGCCACCGTCGAAGACACCCGCGCCTATTCCTCCGCCCGTCGCGCCGACACCGCCGACGAAGCCGAGAAGATGACGCGCCTCTACGTCGTCGAATCCGTCTTCTCGCTCACCGGCGCCGCCGCCGACCACCGTCTCCGCGCCGCCAGCTCGCATATCTCCGGCCTCGCGCTGCTCTTCGCCGCCGAAGTGCTCGCCCAGACCAAGCAGCCCGGCGCCGCCGCCCTCAAGGCCAAGGTCTCCGGCATCGAAGTCGACGCCAAGTGGGTGACCGAGTGCGTCGCCGATCTCGTCAAGGCCGCCAAGGGCGAAGCCCTGATCGTCGCGGGTGAACACCTCTCCGCCGACGCTCACCGCGCCGTCTTCCTCGCCAACCAGGCGCTCGGCGCCGCCGTCCGCTACGTCGCCGCGCCCGCTCCGTCCGCTCCGGGCATCGCCGACCTCGCCGCCCGTCCCGCCCGCACGCTCGTCATCCTCGGCGGCAATCCCGCTTACGACGCCCCGGCCGACGTCGATTTCTCCGCCGCCGTCAAGGCCGCCAAGAACGTCGTCCGCCTGGGTTACCATGGCCCGGCCTTCGACGAGACCTCGGCGTTGGCGCGCGCCTCCGGCGGTACTTTCCTCGCTTCCTCGCATTATCTCGAAAGCTGGTCCGACGGTCGCACGGTCTCGGGCGCTTACGTCCCGGTCCAGCCGATGATCGACCCGCTGTTCGCCACGGTCACCGAACTCGACGTCCTCGCGCCCTTCGCCGGTTCCGACAAGGACGCCCACGCCCTCGTGCGCGAGACCTTCAACGGCTTGTCGAAGGATGGTTCCGACGAGGCTTTCGCCGCCTGGCTCGCCGAAGGCGTCCTCGCCGGTTCGGCCTTCGCCGCCGCCCAGCCCGCCGTCAGCGAAGCGCAGATCAAGCCCTTCGCCGCGCCGGCCCTTTCCTTCGACTCCCTCGAAGTCCGCCTGCTGCCCAGCGTCCACTCCGGCGACGGCCGGTACGCCAACAACGGCTGGCTCGCCGAGGCTCCGGATCCCATGTCGAAGACCGTCTGGGAGAACGTCATCCTCGTCAGCCCCAAGCTCGCGGCGAAGCTCGCCATCGAGCCCGAGGCGATGGTCATCAACCGGATCGGCGCCCTTAACCGCAACATCAACCAGCTCGTCGACGGCCGCCTCATCTGCCGCGTCGCCACGCTGACCCTCGGCGGCAAGTCCGTCACCGGACCGGTCTTCATCATGCCGGGGATGGCGGACCACACCGTCGGCCTCCAGCTCGGCTTCGGCCGCCGCGTCGCCGGTCGCGTCGCCACGCGCGTCGACGAACGCCTCGCCGGTCGCGTCACCGGCAACGGCTTCGACGTCTATCCCTTCGTCAGCGTCTCCGCCCCGGCCTTCCGCGCCGGCGTCAAGCTCGCCCTCGGCGAAGCCACCGTGGCCGTCTGCAACATGCAGGACCACTGGTCGATGGAAGGCCGCGACATCATCCGCGAAGGCAACGTCGAGGACCTCAGGAAGAACGCCGACTTCGCCAAGCTCGGCATCGACGGCCATGCTCCGGCCGTCTACGGCAAGGACGGCGCCATGTCGCCGGCCCAGAAGGCCGTCACCACCCCGCGCGGCAATTCCGCCTACGAGCACCCCGCCCATTCCGTCGCCCCCAACGTCGCCGTCTGGCAGGGCCACGAGGACAAGTTCCCCGTGCTCCAGCAGTGGGGCATGTCGATCGACCTCAACACCTGCACCGGCTGCAACGCCTGCGTGACCGCCTGCCAGTCGGAGAACAACATCCCGGTCGTCGGCCGCGAGCAGGTGCTCAAGGGCCGCAACATGCACTGGATCCGCCTGGACCGCTACTTCTTCGACGGCCGCGCCGCCGCCGGCAACGCGATCCCCGAGGACCCGCAGGTCACCTTCATGGGCGTCGCGTGCATGCACTGCGAGACCGCCCCGTGCGAGACCGTCTGCCCCGCCAACGCCACCGTCCACGACGACCAGGGCCTCAACACCATGGCGTACAACCGTTGCATCGGCACCCGTTACTGCGCCAACAACTGCCCGTACAAGGTCCGCCGCTTCAACTTCCTCGACTTCAGCAAGCGCGTCGACGGCCACTACTACGAAGGTCCCCTCGGACCGGAGAAGAAGGTCAAGGACCCCGCCGACCTCCCGCAGCTGCAGCGCAACCCCGACGTCTCCGTGCGCATGCGCGGCGTCATGGAGAAGTGCACCTACTGCGTGCAGCGCATCCAGGAGGCCAAGATCCAGGCCAAGGTCCGCGCCCGGAACTCGGCCGAGATCAACGTCCGCGACGGCGCCATCAAGGTCGCCTGCCAGCAGGCCTGCCCGGCCGGCGCGATCGAGTTCGGCGACATCACCGATCCCAAGAGCCGCGTCGCCAAGGCCAAGGCCTCGACCCGCTCCTACGGCGCGCTGACCTACCTCAACACCCGTCCGCGCACGACCTACCAGGCCAAGCTGCGCAACCTGAACCTGCGCATGCCCGGCGCCAACCTCGTCCCGCTCTCCCGCGTCGAGATGGCCGGCCGCGAATCGCACGGCGCCCCGGCGCACGGCGAAGGCCACGCCAAGCCCGCGCACGGCGCCGGTCACCACGCCCGATAACCCTTAAACGACCCACCGTCCCATGGCTCACGCCCACGACAGCTCTTCCGAGCGCCCCGCGATCCTCGACCAGGTTCGCCCAGCCGAGCTCCCGCGCTCTCCGCTGATCCTCAACAACCGCGGCTTCCACTGGATCACCGACAAGGTCTGCGGCATCGTCGAAGAAGAGACCCCGCTCTGGTGGAAGGTCATGTTCGGCGTCGCGCTCTTCGTCGCGTCCTTCACGTTCATCGGCCTCGGCTACCTCGTCTCGACCGGCACCGGCACCTGGGGCCTGCGCTCGCCCGTGGGCTGGGGCTGGGCGATCGTCAACTTCGTGTTCTGGGTCGGCATCGGCCACGCCGGCACGCTGATCTCGGCGATCCTCTGCCTCCTCCGCCAGAAGTGGCGCACCTCGATCAACCGGGCCGCCGAAGCCATGACCATCTTCGCGGTGTGCTGCGCCGGCCTCTTCCCGCTCTTCCACGTCGGACGCGTCTGGTTCGGCTGGTGGCTCTTCCCGCTCCCCAACCAGAACGCCATCTGGCCGCAGTTCCGCTCGCCGCTCGAGTGGGACGTCTTCGCCGTCTCGACCTACTTCACCGTCTCCACGCTCTTCTGGTACATGGGCATGATCCCCGACCTCGGCACCATCCGCGATCGCGCGACGACCTGGTGGCGCAAGGCTTTCTACAGCCTCCTGGCCATGGGCTGGCGCGGCGGCAACCGCCAGTGGTCCAACTTCGAGATGGCCTACCTGCTGCTCGCCGGTCTCTCGACGCCCCTCGTGCTCTCCGTGCACACCATCGTCTCGTTCGACTTCGCCGTCTCGAACGTCCCGGGCTGGCACACCACCATCTTCCCGCCTTACTTCGTCGCCGGCGCCATCTTCTCCGGCTTCGCGATGGTGCTGACGCTGATGCTCCCGCTGCGCGCGATCTACCGCCTGCACGACGTCATCAACCAGTACCACATCGACAACATGTGCAAGATCATCCTGGCGACGGGCACGATGGTCGGCTACGCCTACGCCACCGAGTTCTTCATCGCGGCCTACTCGGGCAATTTCTTCGAGA
>JBDLWC010000155.1:0-8007 GCA_039804485.1 Verrucomicrobiota bacterium | reverse complement strand
CAAGTAATCCTCTCTCCTCCCTTCAATCCAATGTCCCACGATTCCCACCACGCCGCCGTCGCCAGCAAGACCGAGCTGGCGCCCGAGCGCAGCGACCTCGGCCTGTACCGCCCTGACCGGGCCACCGGCCTGATCGATTGGCTGACGACGGTCGACCACAAGAAGATCGGCATCATGTACGGCGCCTTCGCGATGCTGTACTTCCTGATCGGCGGCGTCGAAGCCCTCGCCATCCGCACCCAGCTGGCCCGCCCGGACAACGACTTCGTCACCGCGCGCATGTACAACCAGCTGTTCACCATGCACGGCACCACGATGATCTTCCTCGGAGTCATGCCGCTCTCCGCCGCGTTCTTCAACTTCCTCGTGCCCCTGCAGGTCGGCGCCCGCGACGTCGCCTTCCCGCGCCTCAACGCCTTCTCGCTCTGGACGTTCGTCTTCGGCGCCTTCGTGCTGAACGCCTCCTGGCTCTTCGAGTTCGGCCACCTCGCCGGCTGGTTCGACGGCTTCGCCTGGCACAAGGCGCTCGTCTACACCGACTTCGCCCCGGCCAACGGCTGGTTCAGCTACGCCCCGCTCTCGAGCACCTTCGGCCAGAACGGCCAGGCCCTGCGCTTCACCGGCGTCGGCACCGACTTCTGGATCATCGGCATCCAGATCCTCGGCGTCGCCTCGCTCGCGGCCTCCTTCAACTTCATCTGCACCATCATCAACATGCGCGCCAAGGGCATGACCATGATGCGCCTCCCCGTCTTCACCTGGATGACGCTCGTCACCTCGGTGCTCATCATCCTCGCCTTCCCGGCGATCACCGTCGCCCTGATCGAGCTGATGTTCGACCGCGCCTTCGGCGCCAACTTCTTCAATCCTTCGGCCGGCGGCCAGCCCGTCCTCTGGCAGCACCTCTTCTGGATCTTCGGCCACCCGGAGGTCTACATCCTCGTGCTGCCCGCGATGGGCATCGTCTCCGAGGTCCTGCCGACCTTCACCGGCAAGTCGCTCTTCGGCTACCCCATCATCGTCTTCTCGGGCGCCGTGATCGGCTTCCTCGGCTTCGCCGTCTGGAGCCACCACATGTTCACCACCGGCCTCGGCCCGGTGCCGACCGCCGCCTTCTCGCTCCTCACGATGGCCATCGCCGTCCCGACCGGCGTGAAGATCTTCAACTGGCTGGGCACGATCTGGGGCGGACGCGTCCGCTTCACCCCGCCGATGGTCCTCGCCCTCGGCTTCATCTGGATGTTCATGTGCGGCGGCTTCTCCGGCGTGATGCACTCCTCGGCCCCCGCCGACTCCCAGCAGCAGGACAGCTACTTCGTCATCGCGCACTTCCATTACGTGCTGCTCGGCGGCGTGCTCCTCGGCCTCATGGCCGGCCTCTACTTCTGGTTCCCCAAGATCTTCGGCCGCATGCCCAACGCGCCGGTCGCCTACCTCGGCTCGGCCCTCGTCATCCTCGGCTTCAACCTCGCCTTCGGTCCGATGCACTACCTCGGCCTGGCCGGCCAGCCCCGCCGCACGCACACCTACCATGCCGGCAACGGCTGGGAGACCTGGAACTTCGTCGCCACCATCGGCGCCTACGTCCTCGGCATCGGCGTGGTGATCGTCTTCGGCAACCTCGTCTGGACCGCCTTCCGCGGCAAGAAGTGCGGCAACGATCCGTGGGACGGCCGCACCCTCGAGTGGTCGCTGCCCTCGCCCGTGCCCGAGTACAACTTCGCCCAGGCCCCGGTCGTCGCCACCCGCGACGCCTACTTCGAGCATAAGCACGGCGCCAAGCGCATCGGCGCGGAGAACGACGGCGGCGAAGCCGGCGTCCACATGCCCAGCCAGTCCTGGATGCCGATGCTGGCTTCCGCCGGCTTCCTCTTCATCGGCTTCGGCATGCCGATGATGGCGATGGGCATCCCGCACGCGGGCTGGCTCGTCATCACGGGCCTCGGCGTGCTCTTCCTCGGCATCTGGCTCTGGGCCCTCGAAGGCCCGGGCGGTTACATGCTCAAGACCCCGGTGAACGCCGGCAGCCCGGCTCCGGCCGAGACCGTCGCCCGCTGAGCCCGCCCTCCTTCCCACTTCCCACTCTGACCACCCATGTCTGACACCGCCGCCGCGCATGAAGCGCCCACCTCCACCGGGATCGACCACAAGAAGCTCATCATGTGGCTCTTCCTGGCTTCGGACTGCATGTTCTTCGGGACGCTGATCTCGACGCACCTGCTCTACCGCAAGCTCTTCCCCGCCGGCTTCACCGACGCCGAAGGCCACCAGCGCTTCATCCAGAACCTGTTCAACCTGGAGCTGACCTCGTTCTCGACGTTCATCCTCCTGATGTCCTCGTTCCTGATGGCGCTCGCCGTCTCCGCGATGCACAAGGGGCAGATCAAGTCGTTCCGCCGCAACGTCCTCGGCGTGATCTTCTTCGGCCTGATCTTCCTGGGCTGCCAGGTGTATGAGTTCACGCACTTCTACCACCAGGGCCTGACCATCCAGAACAGCGTCCTCGGCTCGACCTTCTACGTCCTCACGGGCACGCACGGCACGCACGTCGCCATCGGCGTCCTCTGGCTGATCCTCCTCTACTTCTACAGCTTCACCGGGAAGCTGGGCGGTCACATGGGGGCGCTCGACGTCGAAGTCGCCGGCCTCTACTGGCACTTCGTCGACATCGTGTGGATCATCATCTTCACGGCCGTCTACCTCGTCGAATACCTCGGGCCGAACGGCATCTGGGGTTCGGGCCTCCCGGCGGTCACCCAGTAATCCCGCGCCTTTCCGACCATGTCCTCTTCCCACGAAGCCGCTCCGAGCCCCGCCTTCCTCGCCGAGGAAGTCCGTCGCTACCACCACTTCATCGTGCTGGCCCTCTGGCTGGCGGTCGTCACCGGCGCGGAGATCGTCCTGATCTTCCTCCCGCTCCCCGTCGCCGTCATCTTCACGGTCCTCGCCCTGATGTCCGCCGGCAAGTTCTTCGCCGTCATCCTGTGGTTCATGCACCTGATCTACGACAAGCGCCTGCTCCTCTGGTGCTTCCTCGCCGGTCTCGTGCTGGCTTTCGCGACGTTCGCCGCGGTGCTCTGCCTCTTCAGCGCCGACCGCATCGACACCCGCTGGTTCAGCTGAGCCGCGGCCGCCAGGCGCCACCTAGACCCCCGTCGGGCGACGGGGGTCTTTTGTCGGCCCACGCTTGCGGCGGGGGCGGCCTCGGCTTCAGATGGAGGGGATGAAGATCCCTCTCCACTGGCACACGGAGCCGCTGCTGCTGCTCCTGGTCGTGGGCGCGAGCTGGGCGCACGCCATGGCCTGCGGTCCGTATCGCGCGCGGTTCCTGCCGGGTCGCCAAGGCTATCCCGTCGGCCACGCGGTGCGGTTCCATCTCGGGGTGCTCGTGGGGTATGTCGCGGTGGGTTCGCCCCTCGACCAGCTCGGCGAGAGCTTCCTGTTCTCGGCGCACATGCTGCAGCACATGCTGCTCATCTATGTCTCCGCGCCGCTCCTGGTGACCGGGCTGCCGCCGGAGTTCCTCGACCGTTATCTGCTGGAAGGCCGTCCGCGCCTCACGCGCCTGCTGGCGGTGCTGACGCACCCGGTCGTCGGCGGGATGATCTTCACGCTCTTCTTCTCCATCTGGCATTTCCCCGAACTCTACGAGGCGGCCCTGCGGAGCCGGCCCCTCCATGTCGTCGAGCACTGGTCGATGTTCCTGCCGGCGATCCTCATGGTCTGGCCGCTCTTCTCCCTGTCGGCCAGGCTGCCCCGCGTCGGCTACGGCCAGGCGATCTTCTATTCCTTCGCCCTGATGATCGCGGACCTTCCCTTGTGGGCCGTGCTGATCTTCGGCGACCATCCCATCTACGAGACCTACCGCCTGGCCCCGCGCGTCAACGAGCTTTCCGCCGCGGCCGACATGATCATGGGCGCGGTCATCATGAAGGGCTTCAACGAGATCTTCGCCCTGGGGTGCATGGGCTACGCCTTCTTCGCCTGGTATCAGCGCGACCGCTGAGCGTCGTAGCTCAGTGCCGCGCGGCGCGGCGGAGCAGCCACCACGCGAGCGCGACCACGACCACGTTGGGCGCCCAGACCAGCAGGTCCGGACGGAAGGCGGGATCCTTCACATAGGAGGCCATCGAGCTCAGGAGGTAATAGCTGAGGGCGATGCCGAGCGCCATCGCCGCGTTGACGAACGTCTCCGAGCGTCCGACGCGGACGGCCAGCGGCACGGCCAGGAACGCGAGGGAGAAGACCGAGAAGGCGCCGGCGAGGTGGCTCATCAGCTGCGTCCGGGCGACCATGCGTCCGCGGGCGAGTTCGGCGGCGCCGGCGCCGGCCGGGACGTCCCAGCCCCGTTCGGCCGCTTCGAGCAGTTCCGAGGTGGTCAGCCAGCGGAGCTTGCGCTGGAAGTTGTCGCTGTCCTTGAACACGCCGGCGGCGGGGAATTCCAAGGTCGAGGTCGCGGCGCCCGCGAAAGAGGAGGGCAGCGTGAAGCTCTCGTCGCCGGCCTGACGGGATTCCATCTGCGCGTCGGTCAGCGTGACCCGCAGGACGCCTTCGCCGGCCGGATTGAGGGCCCGCGCGAACCGGGCCTCGCGCGCGTGGACGGACTGCACGAGGCGCCCGCGGTCGTCGACGCGCCAGAGCCAGAAATCCCGCAGCACCTCGCCGTCGCGCGACGTGGCGCGGATGACCATGCCCGGGAACTGCCGGTTGAGCTGGCCGGGGACGATCACCGACGCGGGATTATCCTTGGCCGAACCGATCAGCAGACGCCGGTACTCGGTGTTGGCGGCCGGGGAGACTTCGAGGTTGAGCCAGGCGGAGAGCAGCGCCGCCGCTCCCGCGAGCAGGAGCGCCGGCCGGGCGATGCGTCCGAGGCCGAGGCCGCAGGCTTTCATCGCGGTGAGTTCCTGCTGCGACCCCATCCGTCCGAAGGCGAGCAGCACGCCGGTGAGCAGGCCGAGCGGAAGCGCATAAGGCAGCACGCCGGGGATGAGGAGGGCGATGAGTTCCAATCCTTCCCAGCCGCTGACCCGGCCCGCGGCCACGGCGCCCGAGACTTGGTTCAGGACGTTGCCGGCGACCAGCACGAAGACGAACGCGCCCGTGGCGACGCCGCCGGCGACGGCGGTTTCGGTCAGGACGTGGCGGTCGAGGAGGCGCACGCCAGCATCCAAGCCGAGCCTTCGCCCTAGTCCAAGGCGAAAGGCTCAGGGCGCCGCGGACGGGTCGAGGTCGGCGGGAGGGCCTTCGCCGCGCACATGTTCCAGCTCGCCCGAACGGACCCAGCCGGTCTTCCCGTCGGCGGCGACCACCCGGACGTGGCCGTTGAAAGGGCGATCGACGCGGACGACATCGCCTTCGTCCAGCCCCGACAAAGGTTCGCCGAACCGGGTCGGGGTGAGGCGGAGCGAGACCTCCGTCCGCCGGATGACGGCGCGCTCTTCGAGCGAGCGTCCGCCCCAGATGCCGGGCAGGCAGAGGGCGAGCAGCGTGAGCGCGCCAAGCCGGGCGCGGTGATTGGCCTCGCTGGCGGGCTGTCCGCGCCAGCGGGGGATCGCCACGCAGAGCAGGGCGCACCAGAACGCGGCCAAGCCGAGCAGCCACCAGGCATCGTTCGGCAAGACCGACGCATAGACCTCGGTCCAGGTCGGAGCCGGTCGTTCGACCCCGCCGGCCCCTTGGGCGTGCCGTATACCGGCGAGAGCCACCGGATCCCAGGGGTCGAGTCGCAGGGCCCGTTCCCAGCAGACCATCGCGCGTCCTTTGCGGCCAAGCCGCCATTCCGCGTTGCCAAGAGCCGCGAGTCGTCCGGCGGTGACGCCTTCGACGCCTATTTCTTCGGTCCAAGCCGTCGCGGCCCCGACGAAGTCCCCCTTGGCATAGGCGCTTTCCGCGGCCGAGGGGGTTTCCGCGGCGACCAAGGGCGCAAGCCAGGCGAGGAGAAAGAGCAGGGCGGACCTCATAGCAGGGCGAGGGTGCGGCGAAGGAGGCCGAGGGCGTCGTCGGCGCGTTCGAGTCCGGCTTCGGCCGGCGAGGTCGCGAAGCGCCGACCATGCGCGCGCGCGAAGAGCTGGTCGAGCAAGGCGCGATCGACGCCGGGGAACGCCCGTTCGACATCGCCCTGCGTCATGGCCTCCTCTTCCGCGTCGAGGCGGGCGGCCGCCGCCGTCTGCAAGCCGCGCACGACGACCTGCGCGAAACGCCCGGCGTCGCCTTGCCGGCGCGCGGACCCTGCTTCGCCGAGCGCGGCTCGCAGGAGCGCGCGGGCCCGGCGGCGTCGGCGGAGACCGGGATTGGCGGCCAGGGCGGCGACGACGGCGGCGACTACGGTCGCGGCGATCACCGCGGCGAGGAGCAAGCCGTTGCCGGCCCAGAACGCGGTCGAGCGAGTCAGCTCGCCGACGGCGAGCGTGCGCACGAGCGGGTCGGAGCGCCGTGGTTGCGGGTCGGCCAGGTTCGTCAGGGTCGGCCGGAGCGCGGCGGCCGGCGCCGCCGGGTCGGCCGCCACGAGGTCGACCCGGGCGGGCGCGCTGCCCGTCGCCGTGATCTCAAGGGGTGCGAACGAGACGCGGCTGAAGGTCTTCGTCGCGGGATCGAACACGCTGAAGCCGATCGCCGGCGTCCGCAGCTTGCCCGGCAGGCGCGGGACGAGCGTGTAGGAGAACGTCCGTTGGGTCTCGGCCTGGCGTCGTCGTTCGGCGCCGGGCAGGACATCCCACGTCTCGTCGCCTTTGATTTCCGGCGGCAGGATCCGGTCGAAGTTGCCTTCGCCGGTCAGGGTGGCCCGCAGGCGGATGGGCTCGCCGACCTCCGGGGTGAGCTTGGAGACCTGCAGGCTCTCGGCGGTGAATCGTCCGATCGCGCCGTTCCAGTCGGCCGGGCGTCCGCGGGCCGGCACATGTTCGACCGTCAGCCGTCGCCGGAAGGCGAAGGGGCGGTCGCGTCCGCCCTGATCGGGGCCGCCGGACTGCAGCAGCATGATGCCGTTCAGCGTGATGTCGCTGACGCCGGCGCGCAGGGGCGTCAGGTCGAAGGTCGTCTGCAGGCCTTGGGCGCGGCCTTCGCCCAGGGCCTGCCGTTCGGCGGTGACGTTGAGCGAGAATCCTTCCGCCGCGCTCTCGAGGCCGAACGCCGCCATGACCTCTTCTTCTTCGCCGCTCCGCATCCGGATCGAGCCGCGGATGAGTTCGCCGACGTAGAAAGTCCGGTCCGGCAGCACGAGCTCCGCCCGCGCGTAGGCCTCCCGACGGTAGCTCGCCTGGTCGCTGACGATGAGACGGATCTCCGGGACCGGGATCACTTTGGTCGCGAAGCGCAGGTCGAAGCCGGGGATGACGTATTCTCCGGGCCGGTCGGGGGCGACGCCGGAAAAGTTGAGGGTCGCCTCGTTGGAGTCGGCCCGGAACACCTGGCCGGAAAGCCGCAGGGCCATCCCGCGGGGAGGCCTGATGTCGCGGCCGACTTGGTTCGCGCCGCCGAGGACCACGTCGGACTCGACCTGGATCTGCAGCCGGAACGGCTGGCCCGGAGCGGTGACGCGGGGCGTGATCTCCCAGTTGACGCGGTCCTCCGCCCGGGCGGGGAGCGCGCCGAGCGCGAGCAGGCCAAGCACGAGCAGGCGGCGCATCTCAGTAGTCCTTACCTTTCTTCGCGGGGGGAGGGCCGCCTCCTTCGCCGGGTTGCTTGCCGGCCGGCATCTTGCGGTTGAATTCCTTCTTCAGGCCTTCGAGGGCGCCGCGGGCTTCCTGTTCCGTCATCTTCTGCTCGGCGCCTTCTTCGCCCTGCTTGTCGCGGCCGCCCGGGGTCTTCGGCTTCCGGCGTTCCTGGGGCACGAAATCCTCGTCGTCCGCCTCCTCGCCCTCGGCGTTCGGCGGCAGCTTGTCGTCGGGCAGGCGCTTCACCAGTTCCCGGATCACCGCGCGCAGTTCCTCCAGTTTCTTGCGCTGGGCTTCGATCGTCTCGGCCAAGGCCGCGGTCTGCCGGCGGAGGGCGCGCAGGAGTTCTTCG
>JBDLWC010000154.1:0-9434 GCA_039804485.1 Verrucomicrobiota bacterium | reverse complement strand
CACCGGCCCCAACTACGGCGCCGAGTTCGTGCAGGACGCCTCCGCGCGCCTGCAGAAAGCCGGCCTGACCTCGCGGCTCATCGTCGACTGCTCCCACGGCAACAGCTCGAAGGACCATCGTCGTCAGGCGCTCGTGGCCTCGGACATCGCCGCCCAGGTGGGCGCCGGTTCGAAGGCCATCGCCGGCCTGATGATCGAAAGCCACCTCGCCGAAGGCCGTCAGGACTGGAAGGGCAAGGAAGCCTCCGCCTACGGTTGCAGCATCACCGACGCCTGCATCTCCTTCGAGCAGACCGTGCCGGTGCTGGCCGAGCTGGCCGCCGCCGTCCGCGCGCGCCGCGCCCTCCCGAAAGCCTGATTTTCCGCATGAACTCCGTACTCAAGCTCATCCTCGACGGGGAAGCCCTCGACACCGCCCAGATCGGCCGGATCCTCGGTCTCGGGGCCGAGGCCGTGGATCGCGAGCTCGCCGCCCTGCGCCAGCAGGGCATCCTGCTGGGCCTGCGGCCGGTCCTGAATCCCGGCTATGAGGCCGAGCATCGGGTGCGCGCGGTCATCGAGATCAAGATCCGCACCGAAGGCATCGGCGGTTTCGACGGCATCGCCGAACGCATCTCGAGCTTCGAACAGGTCGAGAGCTGCTACCTCATGTCGGGCGGTTACGACCTGCTCGTCGTCGTCACGGCCGACAACCTCTACAAGGTGGCCGGCTTCGTCCACGAGCGGCTCGCGCGCATCGACGGCGTGCAGGGCACCTCGACCCATTTCTTCCTCCGCGCCTACAAGAAGGACGGCTATCACGTGAACGCCGAGGCCTCCCGTCGCGACCAGCCTTCGGTCAGTCCCTGAGCCGCCGACCATGGATTCCTCCGGACGTTTCGTCGCGCGCCACGTCGCGACCCTTCCCAAGTCGGGCATCCGCGACTTCTTCGCGATCGTCTCCAAGATGAAGGACGCCGTGTCGCTCGGCATCGGCGAACCCGATTTCGTGACGCCTTACCACATCCGCGAGGCGGCGATCTCGTGCCTGGAGAAGGGCCGGACGTCCTACACCGACAACCGCGGCACGCAGCAGTTCCGCGAGGAGATCTCCCGCTACGTCGCCAAGAACTACGGACCCGAATACGACCCGGAGACCGAGATCCTCGGCACCATCGGGGTCTCGGAGGCCCTCGATATCCTGCTGCGCGCGGTGCTCAATCCCGGCGACAAGGTGCTCTACCATGAGCCCTGCTACGTGAGCTACGCGCCGAGCGTCACGCTCTGCCACGCCGAAGCCATCCCGATCCGCACGGTCGCCGCCGACCAGTTCGCGCTGGATCCGGCCGCCCTCCGCGCCGCGTGGCAGCCCGGCTGCAAGCTGCTCATCCTCAATTTCCCGACGAACCCCACCGGCGGCACCGCCGACCGGGCCAAGCTCGAGGCCATCGCCAGGTTCGCCATCGAGAAGGACCTGCTCGTCGCGTCCGACGAGATCTACTCCGAACTGACCTTCGAAGGCGACCACGTCTCCATCGCCTCGCTCCCGGGCATGCGCGAGCGCACCGTCTTCCTCCACGGCTTCTCGAAGGCCTTCGCGATGACCGGTTTCCGCATCGGCTACGCCTGCGGGCCCGCCGCCGTCATCGACGGCATGCTCAAGGTCCACCAGTACGGCATCATGTGCGCCCCGATCATGAGCCAGGAAGCCGCCGTCGAGGCCCTGCGCAACGGCCGCGATTCCATGCTGCACATGCGGGACAAGTATCGCGAGCGCCGCGACTTCATCGTCCGCCGTTTCAACGAGCTGGGCCTGCCTTGCCACCTGCCGCGCGGGGCGTTCTACGCTTTCCCGGACATCACCTCGACGGGCATGGACTCCATGACCTTCGCCCAGAAGCTCCTGGAACAGCAGAAGGTCGCGATGGTCCCGGGGACCGCCTTCGGGGCCGCCGGCGCCGGTTTCTGCCGGGCGTCCTTCTCGACCAGCTACGAGCGGATCCACGAGGCCGGGGAACGCATCGCCCGCTTCCTCGACGGGCTGCCGCGTCGCTGAGCATCCTTGCTTGCTAGGCGGGCGGGTAGGGGTGACTGTGCCTCCATGGAACGGAATACTGAGATCTCACGCGCGGTAGCCATCGTGGGCCGTCCCAACGTCGGCAAGAGCCGCCTGTTCAACCGGCTCGTGGGCCGCCGCATCTCGATCGTGCACGACCAGCCGGGCGTCACGCGCGACCTGATCACCTCTGACGTCTTCGAAGGACGCTACACCCTCATGGACACGGGCGGCATCGGCCTTTACCGGGCCGAACTGACCCCGAAGGTCGTGGCCGAAGCGGTCGAGGAGCAGGTCGATTTCGCCCTCGCGGCGGCGGCGCTCGTGCTGCTCGTCGTCGATGCCTCCGAGGGCTGCGCGTCGCTCGACCTCGAGGTCGCCGCCAAGCTCCGCCAAGCCGGCAAGAAGGTCGTCGTCGTCGCCAACAAGGCCGACACCGAGGAGCGGGACGGGCTGATGTCCGAGTTCTTCGCCTTGGGTTTCGGCGAGCCCCTGCTGATCTCCGCCGAGCACGGCCGCGGCATCCCCCAGCTGCAGTCGCTGATCCTTAAGCACCTCGGGCCCGAGCCCGAGACCCCGCGCGAAGAAGGTCCGCGCCCCATCCGGCTCGCCCTCGCCGGCCGGCCCAACGTCGGCAAGAGCTCCTTGGGCAACCGCCTCCTCGGCGGTTCGCGCCTCATCGTGAGCGAAGTCGCCGGCACCACGCGCGACCCCGTCCGCGCCCGCCTGCAGCGCACCAAGGCCGACGGCTCGCAGGCCAAGTTCTCGCTGGTCGACACCGCCGGACGCCGCACGGCCAACAAGCGCGACACGCTGGATTTCTTCTCGCAGAGCCGCGCCGATGAGATCCTGGCCGAGACCGACGTGGTCTTCCTGGTCCTCGACGCCGGGCAGGGCGTCACGCGCATCGACAAGCAGCTCGCCGGCGAGCTCGCGCTGCTGGGTTGCGGCATCGTCCTGGTGGTCAACAAGTGGGACCTCGCGAAGAAGGCTTTCCGCGACAAGAACATCGACGGGTTCGAGGACGAGGAGGAGTTCCGCGCGAAGTTCCGCGCGGCGATCCGCCGGGAGCTCTTCTTCCTTCCCGAGCCGCCGATCCTGTTCGTCTCCGCCCAGACCGGCCTGCGGGCCGAGGACATGCTGGACGCCGCGGAAGGCGTCTTCGTCCGCGCGGGCACGGCGATCTCGACCGGACGTCTGAACCGCGTCGTGCAGGACCTGATGATCAAGCGCCCGCCCCGGATGGTCTCGGGCAAGCGCTTCAAGTGCTACTACGTCACGCAGGTCTCCAAGCGTCCGATCCGCTTCCGCCTCTTCTGCAACTCGGAGGAGCGCCTCGAGGACGCCTACCAGCGGTTCCTGGTCAAGGGCGTGCACGAGAGCTTCGACCTCGCGGGCGTCCCGCTCTTCCTCGACATCGTCGGCAAGCCCAAGCAGACCGGCCGTCGGGCGGGCGGCCCCGGCGCCGCCGCCGGCTCCCCGCTTCCGGAGGAAGGCGAAGGCCGCAAGCCGCTCGCCAAGGTCGCGGGCAAGGCCGACGCCCCCGTCGCCGCCAAGAAGGCGCTCGGTCCGTCCGGACCGCGTCTCGGCAAATCGAAGAACCCGCGCAGCAAGGCGGGCCCTGACCGCAAGAAATCCTATACCCGCTGGGACAAGCCGCGCTCGCTGAAGGGACGCGCCGCGCGCCAGGCCCGCAAGTAAGGCATGCCAAGGAGACTGGTCCTGCTCGGTTCGGATGAGATCGCGCTCCCGGCTTTCGCCGCGGCCCGCGCCTTGCCCGACACCGAGGTCGTGGCCGTCTATGCTCAGCCTGACCGGCCCGCGGGCCGCGGTCAGGAGGTGCGTCCCAATCCGGTCGCGGCATGGGCGCGCGCGGAAGGTCTGCCGTTGCGACAGCCGGAGAAACTCTCCGCGACCGACGCGGCCGACTTGGCGGCCCTGGGCGCCGACCTCGGGGTGGTGATGGCCTACGGCCAGCTTTTGAAGGAAGATTTCCTCGCCGCGACGCGCCTGGGCTTCGTCAATTTCCACGGCTCGTTGCTGCCGGCGTTGCGCGGGGCCACCCCGGTCGAAGGCGCGCTCGCGTGCGGTCTGCCCGAGACGGGCGTCTCCCTGCAGCAGGTGGTGCGGCGGCTGGACGCGGGCCCGGTGCACGCCTCCGTGTCGACCGCGATCCTGCCCGACGAGGGCAGGGCGGCCTTGCGGGCGCGGCTCGGCGTCCTCGCGGGCGGACTCGCCGCCACGGCCTTGCCGGCCGTGCTCGCCGGCACTTCTACGCCCGTGCCGCAGGACGAGGCGCGCGTGACCTATGCGCGTCGCCTGGCGCGCACCGATGCGCCGCTTGATTTCCGCCGTCCGGCCGCGGCGCTGCGCGGGCGGATCCTCGCCCTCGAAGGCTGGCCCGGTTCGACGTTCGATCACCGCGGCGTGAGCCTCAAAGTCGGCGCGGCCCACGTCGAACCCGGTTCGAACGCCCCGGCGGGCACCGTGGTCGCCGTCGATCGCACGGGCGTGCGCGTGGCCTGCGCCGAAGGCGTGCTGGTGCTGACCCAGTTGCAGCGCCCGGGCGGGCGGATGTTGCCCGTCGCCGAATTCCTCGGCGGTCACCCGTTCACGGCCGGAGAAATCCTGCCCGGCGCGGACATGCCGGACTTCGTCGCCGACCGGCCTTTTCCCCGTCTGCCGAAGGCATAAGCGCTTGATTAGGACCCGTCGCTGGCTGTCATAAGGACATGCGCGTCCTCCTCCTCTGCCTTTGCCCGTTCGCGGCGGCGTGGGCGCAGCCAAAGGACATCTCCTTCCAGCAGGTCGCCGACGGCGTTTTCTCCGGATTCTCGGAAGACGCCCAGGCGGAGAAGACCTGGGAAGCCAAGGCCAAGGTGATGCGTCCGGGTCCGACCGAAGGGCTCTGGGAGATGGACGAGATCCGGCTGCAATCCTTCCGTTCGGGCCGCCCGCAGGCGCTCTTCACGAGTCCCTCCGGCGTGATGAACCCCGCTCGTCGCGCCGCCCAAGGCGTCGCGGAGGTGCGCGCCAAGTCGGCGGCCTTCGACCTGACCGGCCGGGGCTGGAGCTGGCGTTCGACGGCGCAGGGGGACAGCTTCGCCGTCCTCGCCGACGTCGTGGCCGATCTCGATCTCGCCAAGCCCGTCGCGCAACGCCTGCGACTCAGGGCGCCGCGCATGGACGCCACGCCGGTCCCGGGCGGCACCTTGATGGTGTTCCAGGGCGGCGTCGTCGCCGAGCGCGTCGGCGAGCGCACCACGTGCGCGCGGCTGGAATGCCTCGTCAGCGACGGGCCCGACGGCGACGCGACCTGCCGCTCGATGGTCGCCAGCGGCGACGTCGTGCGCGTCCTCGGCAAGCAGACCTTGCGCGGCGACACGGCGACTTTCGATCCGCGGATCGGCTCGGCCGAGCTGGTCGGACGCGTCGAGATCGAGGAGCCGGAGATCAAAGGCTCCGCCCATCGGCTGCGTCATCTGCCCAAGGCCGGCCTGACGGAACTCTTCTCCGGGGACGGCCGTCCGGTCAAACTGCGTCTGCGCCGCGTCGCCTCCGAGGTCGCGGATCTCTCCGGGCGGCGTATCGACCTGCGTCGCGACGCCGCCACGGGCGACGCGTGGGCCGAGGTCACCGGCGACGCCCTTTACGTCTCGCCACAGGCTCGCCTCACCGCCCGTCGGGTGGTGGCGAGGGAAGGGCGCGCCGGCCTCGGCGACCTGCTCGCCGAAGGCGCCGTCAAGGGCCGCCTCGAGGGGTCGGAGTTCACCTCGGGGCTGGCCCGTTGGGATCGCCTGAAGCGGGTCATCGAGATTTCCGAGAAGCCGCGGCTGCGCGAGGCTCGCGGCTTGGAGGCCGCCGGCCGCTCCATCCGCCATGACCTGCTCAACGACCGTCTGGAAATCCGTTCCGGCCCGGGTGAGCGCGCCGCCATCCGGCTTCCCGCCGACGCCGTCGGCGGGTCCGCGGGCCTGGCCGAAGCCGACCAGGTCGTGGTCGTCACGGATGACGAGGTGATGCAGGTCGAGCTGCTCGGCGCGGTGCGCTACGTCGCGGGACAGATGACGACGACGTCCGACCAGATGGTGGCCTTCGCGTTGCCTCGCCCCAAGCCCGCCGAAGGCTACGTCCTGAGCAAGGCCATCCTGTCGGGGCGCGTCGCTTACGCCCAGCCGGGCCTGCGCTGCCGCTCCGAACGGCTCGACCTGACCCCGGGCGTGCAGGTCGAGGAAGTCCTCGCCAAGGACGCGTTGGCCGGCCGGCCTTCGCTGCTCACGCTCTCCGGAGGCTTCGGCGCGAATCGCCCGCGCCTGTTCCTCGCGGAGACGCCGGGCAAGGAGACGGAGTTCGTCGCCGACGCTCATGAGATCCTGCACACGCCGGCGCTCACCAAATTCTTCCTCCGCGGCTCGGTGGTCGTCGACGGCGTCGACAACGACGCGACCTGCGACCTGCTGGAGGGCAGGGCGGCGCCCGACGCCGCGGGCCGGCTCCTGGCCCGTCAGGTCGTCGGCCGCGGCAACGTCAGCGTCGTGGCCGGCGGCGTGACCGCGCGCGGGCGCACCTTGGAGATGTGGCCCGAGACCGGCGCCGCCCGTCTGCTCGGCGAAGCGCGCATCCTGGACCGGGCGGGCAACGAAGGCGTGCCCGCGAAAGAGGTGACCTACGATCATAAGACCAGGTCCTGGCGGATGGACTCCGCGCCGGACGCGGCGATCCCGGGGCAGGTGGTGCGACCCAAGATCTTCTTGGGGCGCGACTTCACCTTGCCCGAGGTCAAAAGCCTCGACAAGGGACCCTGACCGCTTCCTCTTATCCGCATGGCCGAGACGAGCGAGCAGGGCTTCATCCGGGCGCAGGCCCTTGCGAAGCATTATGACGCCAAAGTCGCGGTCCAGGACGTCAGCCTCATCCTCAAAGCCGGCGAGATCGTCGGTCTCCTCGGCCCCAACGGCGCCGGGAAGACGACCACTTTCTACATGGTCGTGGGGCTCATCCCCTCCACGCACGGGCGGGTCTTCCTGGACGGCCGCGACGTGACCGCGATGCCGATGTGGCAGCGCGCCCGCCAAGGCGTCGGCTACCTTCCGCAGGAGGCTTCGGTCTTCCGCAAGCTCACCGTCTGGGAAAACGTCATGGCCGTGGTGGAGACGCTCGGCCTGTCCGCGGGCGAGGCCCGCGAGCGCACGGCCCAGCAGCTCACCGAACTCGGCCTGGAGAAGCTGGCTCGCCAGCCCGCCTTCACGCTTTCCGGCGGCGAGCGTCGCCGGCTCGAGATCGCCCGGGCCCTGGCCACCAAGCCGCGCTTCCTGCTCATGGACGAGCCGTTCAGCGGCGTCGACCCGATCTCCGTGGCCGAAGTCCAGTCCATCGTCCGGAAGCTGAAGGACCGGGGCATCGGCGTGCTGATCACCGACCATAACGTGCGCGAGACCCTTTCGATCGTCGACCGGGCCTACCTGATCCACCAGGGACGGGTGCTTGTGTCTGGCACTCCGGCCGAGATCGTCAATAATCCCGAGAGTCGCCGGCATTACCTCGGCGACGGCTTCAAACTCTGACCCCCATGTCCGACCCCGCTCCCGAGACTCGTCCGGAATCCGTCTCCGTCCGCGAATTCCTCGCGACCTTCAGCGACATGCTGCAGATGGAGCTGCTGGCGGGCGGAGCCGGTCTCGACAACATGATCGCCGAGAAGTCGCTGAACCGCCCCGCCTTGGCGGTCACGGGCTACTTCAAGGAGTTCGCGCACAAACGCCTGCAGCTCTTCGGCGCGGGCGAGATGGCCTACCTCGGCGACCAGACCGCGGCGGTGCGCGAGAAGCTGCTGGACGACGTGTTTTCCAAGAAGATCCCGGCCGTCGTGATCTCCCGCGGCCTCCCGGTCGACGACATCCTCCTGCGCCTGGCGGACCGTCACCAGGTCCCGCTGATCCGCACCGAACTCAAGTCCAAGGACTTCTCGGCCGAAGCGACGGTGCTGCTCGAGGAGAAGTTCGCCCCGCGCACGAACCTGCACGCCACGCTGGTCGACATCAAGGGGGTGGGCGTGCTGCTCCGCGGCGCCTCCGGCGTCGGCAAGAGCGAGTGCGCCCTGGCGCTGATCGAGCGCGGGCACTCCTTGGTCGCCGACGATTACGTCGTCGTCACGCTGATCGCCGACCGCGAACTGCAGGGCACCGCCAAGGAGCTCAACCGCGGCTACATGGAGTGCCGAGGCATCGGCATCATCAACGTCGCCTCGATTTTCGGCGTGCGTTCCGTCCGGCGCGAGAAGCGCGTCGACCTGGTCGTCACGTTCGTCCTCTGGCAGCCCGGCATGGACGAGGAGCGTTCCGGCCTCGAAGTGGAGACGTACGAGATCCTCGGGCGCAAGGTGCCGCACATGACCATCCCGGTCCGCCCGGGACGCGACATGGCCCGCTTGGTCGAGGTCGCCGCGATGGTCCAGGCCCTCCGCGGCATGGGTCACGACTCCGCCAAGGAGTTCAGCGACCGCCTGATCCAGTTCATGAGCAAGGACGGACCCGGGAAGGCCTGAGGCCTAGCGCTTCTTCTCGTCCCACCGGCAGTCGGCCATCACGCGCAGGCAGACTTCGCGGAGATCGAACAAGGTGGCTTCGATGTCCTGCGCGGCTTCCGCCGAGGACAGGCGGGCCTCGGCGGGCAGGCCGGCGCTGAGGCCGATGGCGTAGTTGATGGCGACCAAGGCCCTCTTCATGTGGACCAAGGCGAGGGGCAGGTCGCCGGTGTCGGTGGCGTTGATGGCCATCACCATCTGGTGTTCGGCGTCCCAGAAAGACCGGACGACGTCGGCCGCGACCAGCCCCGGGATGGCCGGGCCGGCGTCGGCGCAAAGGCGGCGGAAGGCGTGGACCAGCTGCAGCGAAAGGGCCCGGGCGACGACGTAGACGGGGTGCTGGTGGATGCAGTAGGGGAGGTCGGATTCCTCGTCGTCCCCGTCGTTGACCTCCTCGGGGGCGTCGCCCGGAGCCCAGTCGGCGTTTTCCCAGCCCATCCGACGGGCGCTGATGTCCAGCCGGTCGGGCAGGTTCTTGACCTCGTCGTAGTAGGACAGGAAGCGTCCGATCTCGAGGTCGTTGCGCCGGAGGTAACTCGTCCAATCGGCTTCTCCCCACGAGGCATTACCGAATCCGTCGAAGTCGCCTTGGGGGTGGTCGCCATCGTCCATACCTCATGTCTATGGGTAGTTTTACCTAGTTGCAAACCCCATGTGTGAAAATGCCCTTGTCCCTCGGCCTGAGAAAGTGGCTAATCGGGCATGGTTCCGGCCCTCACCGCCCTGACAGACGCCGCCTCGGCCGGCCGCGACCTCGCGCCTGACGAGGCCGCCGCCGCCGCCCGGGCCATGACCGACCCCGCGGTGAGCGACGCC
>JBDLWC010000153.1:0-3368 GCA_039804485.1 Verrucomicrobiota bacterium | reverse complement strand
CATACCTTGAATCCCGAGCAGGTCGCCGCCGTCGCCTCGGTCACGCAGACCCTCGACGCGAAGGCCTTCCGGGCGCACCTGCTGCACGGCGTCACCGGCTCCGGCAAGACCGAGGTCTATGTCGCGCTGATCCGCAAGGTCGTGGCCGAAGGCGGGTCGGCGATCTTCCTCGTCCCCGAGGTCGCCCTCACGCCCCAGACCGTCGGACGCCTGCGTTCCCGGCTGGCGGATCTCGGCGCCAAGGTGGTCGTCTGGCACAGTCATCTTTCCGCGGGCGAGCGTTTCGACGCCTGGATGGCGATGTCGCTCGGGCAGGCGAGGGTGGTGGTCGGCGCCCGGTCGGCCGTCTTCGCCCCGCTGCCGGACCTGCGGCTGATCGTGGTCGACGAGGAGCACGAGCCTTCCTTCAAGCAGGGCGAGACGCCGATGTATCACGGCCGCGACGTCGCGGTGATGCGCGCTTCGCTGCTGGGGGCGGCCTGCGTGCTGGGTTCGGCCACGCCTTCGCTGGAGACGTGGAAGAACGCGACCTCGGGCCGCTACGCCCTGGACGTCATGGCGAAGCGCGTCGACGACCGGCCGATGCCGGCTTTCCGGATCGTCGACATGCGGCGGGAGATCCTCCACGCCAAGGGCCAGCACATCCTTTCCCGCGAACTGACCGACGGCATCCGCGCCCGCCTCGAGCGTCGGGAGCAGTCGATCCTCTTCCTCAATCGTCGCGGGCATTCGCGCTCGCTGGTCTGCCCGGACTGCGGCGAAGCCGTGCAGTGCAAGCGTTGCAGCGTCTCGCTGACCTTGCACCGGACCGACGACACCGCCCGCTGCCATCTCTGCAACCACCAGGAACGCGCTCCGGTGCTCTGCCCGGCTTGCCGGTCCCCCAAGGTCCGTTGGAAGGGCTACGGCACCCAGAAGGTCGAGGAGACCATCGCCCAGCTCTTCCCGCGCGCCCGGGTGGCCCGGATCGACGCGGACACCATGGGCAAGAAAGACCTCTTCCGGAAGGTCCTCTCGGATTTCCGCGCCGGCCGTTACGACATGCTGCTGGGCACGCAGATGATCGCCAAGGGGCTCGACTTCCCCCGCGTGACGCTGGTGGGCATCATCGACGCGGATCTCTCGCTGCAGCTCCCGGACTTCCGCGCGGCCGAGCGCACGTTCCAGCTGCTCACCCAGGTCGCGGGCCGCGCCGGCCGCGGCGACCTCGAAGGCGTGGTCGTCGTGCAGAGCTTCCAGCCGGCTTCCGATCCGATCCAGTTCGCCAAGCGTCTCGATTTCCACGGCTTCGCGGCGGCCGAGCTCGAGAAGCGGGCCGAGTTCGGCTACCCGCCGGACCGTCACCTCGTCCGTCACGTCTTCCGCGGCCGCAACGCGGAGAAGGTCAACTTCGTCGCCGACGCCTGGGTCAAGGAGCTCGAACGCCTGCACCCCGGTCTCTGCGAGATCCGCGGACCGGCCCCGTGCCCCTTCGAGAAGGTCCAGGACCAGCACCGCGTGCATGTCTGGTATCTCGTCGCCGGCGTCCGGTCCCTCCTCGCGGCGTTGCTCCCGCTGCGCGCCAAAATCCTCGGTGACGAGGACGTCATCGACGTCATCGACGTCGACGCGCAGGATTGCGCGTGAGTTCAGATGACTGAGTCGAGGGCAGCATCGATGGCTGAATCGATGACAGATTGCAGATGACAGAGAGGAAAGCAGGGCGGGAATGAAAAGCGGGCGCAGGAAGCGGCTATCTCCTTAATCCATCCGCCTTCCGGTCCTTGAATCTCGGCCGTCCATCATCGATGCCGTCCTCTGTCATCGATCCAGCACTCGACGCAGTCCTCTAAGCTGTCGGCGCTCCGCGCCCTCAGAACCACCGCTTGCGCTTCATCCAGACGATGATGCCCGAGGCGAGGAGGATCATCGAGCCGAGCGCCAGGAAGTAGCCGTATTTCTCGCCCCACTCGGTGTGGATCTCGGGCATGAAATGGAAATTCATGCCCCAGAGCCCGACCAAGAAGGTCAGCGGGATGAAGACCGAGCTCATCACCGTCAGCACGCGGATGACCTCGTTGGTCTTCCGTTCCTGCTGGGTGTGGTGGTATTCCTGCAGGTCCTGCAGGATCATGCGGGCGTGTTCGATGCGATCGGCCGCGCGGATGGCATGATCGTAGAGATCGCGCAGGTACATGTCCAAGGTCGTCGGGAGCAGGGCGTGCTCGTAGTGCTCGAGGACGCTGACCATGTCCTTCAGCGGCTGGGCGAGCCGGCTGAGACGCACGACAATACGCTTGAGGCGGTAGACCTCGTTGAGGTCCCAGTCATCGGTGCCCTTGAGGATGGAGTCCTCCAGCTCGGTGGTGGCGTCCTCGATCTCTTCGGTCTGGTAGAGCAGCCGGTCGACGAGGGTGTCGAGCAGGGAGTAGATGAGGTAGCCGGCGTGCCACTTGCGGATATTACCCTTGTTGTCGGCGATGCGCTTCTCGACCGCTTCGAAGACCTTCTCGTCGTTCTCGTGGAAGGAGATGACCCAGTTCTGGGCGGCGACGATGGAGATCTGCTGGCCGCGGGGGGTGTCCTCCTCGACGCCGATGCGGACCGCGCGGGCGATGGCCAGGAGCTTGTCGCCGTGCTCCTCGAACTTGGGCCGGGAGGTGGCGGTCAGGATGTCTTCCTGGGCCAGCATCGGGATGTCGAAGAACGCCCCGACGATGTGGACGATCTGGGGGTCGGTGATGCCGAGGACCTGGATCCAGACCATGCCTTGCTTGCCGGCGTAGCGGCCGACGGAGTCGAGGTCGGAGAACTCCTCCACCTTGCAGCTGGATTCGTCGTAGGAGATGACCCGGAACTTCGTGGGCGCGGTCGATTCGAAGGGGGAAGCGGCCGGCAGCTGGCCCGGGGCCCGGCCGATCTCGGTTTCCTCGTAGGCCGCCTCTCCCGGCAGGGGGGCGGCGTCGGGACGGAGCCGGAGACGCGAGCGCAGGTCATTCATGCGCCGCTCAAGGAAGGAGCGGGCGCGAGCGACCTCCTGTTGACGCCTTTGCTGGTGCCGGCTCATGCCCCTATCATCCGAACCTAGGGCGCGATGTCAACGGGTTCGGAGGGGAGGGCCGCCCCGGAGCCCGTCCGGCCTAGTTTTTACGGGAACCTTTGGCGTTCCGCCGGCCGTTCTTGCCGATGCCCATCGTGACGAGCTTACCTTGGTTCACTTTCTGGAACAGATTGTTGGAATTCGTGACCCCGAGGCAGTACAGCACGGCCGCCACGTCGTCGGTCTTGTCCTTGTGGATCAGTCCGGCGTTGGTCAGCCAGAGAGCCAGGGCGTGGTGGAAGTTGGCCGGGCTGATGTCCATCTGCTCTCCGCCGAAGCGGAGCCAGAG
>JBDLWC010000152.1:0-6396 GCA_039804485.1 Verrucomicrobiota bacterium | reverse complement strand
GCGTGCCGAGCTTCTTCCCGTCGGCGAGTTCGAGCAGGACTTTCTCGCGACGGCCGCTGGCGATGATCGTGTCGACGCCGCCTTCGGCCGCGATCTCCGCGGCGAGCAGCTTCGTGACCATGCCGCCGACGTTGCGTTCGGAACCGGCTCCGCCGGCGAGGGCGCGCACGGAGTCGTCGATCCTGCGGACGGAAGGGATCAGGTCGCCCGTGCCGTCGGACTTCGTCATCAGGCCTTGGATGCCGGAAAGGATGACGAGCAGGTCGGCGCCCACCAGGGCGGCGACGTGGGCCGAGAGCCGGTCGTTGTCGCCGACCTTGATCTCCTCGTCGGCGATGGCGTCGTTCTCGTTGATGATCGGGACGAAGCGCTTGCGGGAGAGGAGGAGGTCGAGGGTCGCGCGGGCGTTGCGCGTGCAGGCGCGGCTGTCGAGGTCCCAGTAGGTCAGCAGCATCTGCGAGCCCAGCAGCTTGTGGCGGCGGAGGTGCTTGCCGTATTCCGACATCAGCTCGGGCTGGCCGACGGTGGCGCAGGCCTGGAGCTCGCGGGCTTCCTTCGGGCGCTTCTCGAGGCCCATGGCCGTCATGCCGGCGGCGACGGCGCCGGACGTGACCAGCACCACCTGGATGCCGCGCTTGTGCAGGCCGGCGACCTGGTCGACGATGCGGCCGATCTGGACGCGGTCCACCTTGCCGTCCTTGCGGGTGAGGAGGCCGGAACCGAGCTTGATGACCCAACGTTTTGCCATGGCTGTGAGGGGCAGACCTTAGCCGAGGGAAAACGCCGTTGTCCAGCGTCAGAACGCCGTCCTCAGAACGAAGGCGGCTGCAGGCCCACGGCCAGCCAGCCTTTCGGGGCCAGGACGCGGCCCTGCGGGGTGCGGACGACGTAGCCCTCCTGCACGAGGAACGGCTCGTGGACCTCCTCGAGCGTATGGGCGTCTTCGCCGATGGCGGCGCCGATGCTGCCGAGGCCGACCGGGCCCCCGTCATGCTTCTCGGCCATCGCGCGGAGGAAGCGGTGATCCATGTCGTCCAGTCCGTGCTGGTCGATCTCGAGGAGTTCGAGGGCGGCCGCGGTCACCGCGGCGTCGGCCTTGCCGCCCGCGCGCTCGAGGGCGTAGTCGCGGGTGAAGCGGAGCAGGTTGTTGACGATGCGGGGCGTCCCGCGGGCCCGGCGGGCGATCTCATCGGCGCCGCCCTGGTCGATGTCGAGGTTCAGCAGCTCGGCGTTGCGCCGGACGATGCTGAGCAGCTGCTCGCGCGTGTAGTAGTCGAGGCGCGTCTGCAGGGTGAAACGGCTGCGGAGAGGGGCGGTGAGCAGGCCCGTGCGGGTGGTCGCGCCCACCAGCGTGAACTTCGGCAGATCGAGGCGTACGCTGCGGGCGTTGGGGCCTTGGTCGATCATGATGTCGATGCGGAAGTCTTCCATCGCCGAGTAGAGGAACTCCTCGACCGTCTTCGGGATGCGATGGATCTCGTCGACGAAGAGCAGGTCGCCTTCCTGCAGGCTCGTGAGCAGGCCGGCGAGATCCGAGGCCTTCTCCACCACGGGTCCGGAAGTGACGCGGATAGGGCGCCCCATCTCTTCCGCGAGGATCATCGCCAGGGTGGTCTTGCCCAGCCCGGGCGGGCCGTGAAGCAGGATATGGTCGAGCGTGCGGCCTTCCCGGCGCGCGGCGCCGATCATCACGCGGAGGCGTTCGACCGTGCGCTGCTGACCGACGAAAGCATCGAGCTTCGGCGGGCGCAGGGCGGCGTCGAGCGAGCGGTTCGCGCGCGACAGGGCTTCCTTGCCGGCGGGCGGCTGGGGGTTGTCGGGCGAATCCTTGGCGCGGGCCATAGTCACGCAAGGTGTGGTCCGCGGGCGGATTGGCAACCCTCAGTCCTCGGCGAAACCTTTCGGCAGGGCCGAGGCCGGCAGGCGTTCGACGTCGGCGCCCAAGGAGCGCAGGCGTTCCTCGAAGCGTTCGTAGCCGCGGTCGAGGTGGTAGAGCCGCTGCACCCAGGTCTCTCCCTTGGCGACGAGCGCCGCCAGGATGAGGGCCGCCGAGGCGCGGAGGTCCGAGGCCATCACGGGAGCGCCCGAAAGCGCGCGCCCGCCGGTGACCGTGGCGGTGGCTCCTTCGATGGCGATGTCGGCGCCCATCCGCTGCAGCTCGGCCGCGTGCATGAAGCGGGCCGGGTAGATCTTCTCCGTGACCGGGCTGCGGCCGTCGACGAGGAGCTGCAGCGCCATGAACTGAGCCTGCAGGTCCGTCGGGAAGCCGGGGTAGGGTTCCGTGACGATCTCGACCGCGCGCGTCGGCCGGCCGTGCGCGCGGATGAAGCCGGGGCCGGTCTCGACGCCCACGCCCGCCTCGCGGAGCTTGGCGAGGAAGGCCCCGAGGTGGGCCGGGTCGCAATGGGTCACCGTGACGTCGCCGCCGGTGATGGCGCCGGCCACGAGGTAGGTGCCGGCTTCGATGCGGTCGGCGATGACCGTGTGGTCGCAGCCGCCGAGGGAGTCCACGCCTTCGACGGTGATCGCTTCGGTGCCGTGTCCGCTGATGCGCGCGCCCATCCGGACGAGCATCGCGCAGAGGTCGACGACCTCGGGTTCGCGGGCGGCGCACTCGATGCGCGTGACGCCCGGCGTGAGCGTCGCGGCCATGACGAGATTAGCCGTGCCGAGCACCGTGCTGCCCATGGGGCCGCCCATCGGGACGACCGCGCCGCGGGCGCGCGTCGCGTCGACCTGCACGAGGCCGGCTTCGACGGTGACGACGCAGCCGAGGGCCTCGAGGCCCTTGAGGTGGAGGTCGATGGGACGGGGGCCGATGACGCAGCCGCCCGGGATGGCCATCTCCGCCTGCCGCAGCCGGCCGACGAGCGCGCCCAGGAGGCACACCGAGGCGCGCATCTTGCGCACAAGGTCGTAAGGCGTGCGGTGCGCGACTTGTCCGGCCCGGATGGTCCACAGGCCCGGCTCCGGGTTCGCGACGACGGCGCCCTGGTGTCCGAGGATCTCGGCCATGTAGCGGACATCGCTCAGGTCCGGCACGTTGCGCAGCGTGACCGTCTCGCGCGTGAGCAGGGCGGCGGCGAGCAGCGGCAGGGCGGCGTTCTTCGCGCCGGCGGCGCGGACCGAACCTCGCAATTCGTGGCCACCGCGGATGCGCGCGACTTGGAGCATGACGGGTCAAAGAAGCGGGGGCGCCGATCGGCGCCCCCGTTGTGTTCAGCCTTCGCGCGGGCCGTTGCGCGGGCCACGGTCGCCGCGGAATTCGCCGCGACCTCCGCGTGAGCCGTCGCGTCCGCCGCGGGAGCCGCCGCGGAATTCGCCGCGACCGCGTCCGCCGCGATGACCGCGCTCGGAGCGCTCGCCGCGGTGTTCGCCGCGGGAGTGTTCGTTGCGGGCCGAAGGCACGAAGACGGCCTTGCTCGGGATGCCGAAGAGCGTGGCGAGCTTGCGCTTCACCGACGCCCAGAAACCGATGGGGGCCTGGACGGGGATGACGACCGGCTCGATCTGGATGCGCGGACGCTCTTCGCGGCGCGGGCGGTCCTCACGGCGAGGGCGGTCGCCTTCCGGGCGCGGTTCGCGGGGCTCGCGGCGCGGGCCGCGTTCGCCTTCGGCGCGGGGTTCCCGGCGCGGGCGGTCGCCCTGCGGGATGCCGGGCTGGCGGCCTTCTTCGGAGAAGCCTTCCGGACGCGGCTGACGCGGTTCGCGGCGCGGGCCGCGTTCGCCTTCGGCGCGGGGCTCGCGACGCGGACGGTCCTCCCGGACCGGAGCGGCGGACTGGGTGCGGTCACCCGAGAGGTTCTCGGTCAGCTGCGACGGGTCTTCGACGACGCCGATGGCGGGACGCTCGGACTGTCCCGGGGCGGACGACGATACGCCGCGCGGCGTGCCGCGGCGACCGAACTGCTTCGGCGCCGTGATGGTGCCGGGCTTGGCGGCGGGTTCGGACGAGGCCCCGATCACGGACAGCGGAGGGAGTTCCGCGTGGGCGGACTCCAGCTTGGCTTCGTTGAGGCGGGGGGCTGGGGTGCGGACTTCATTGGCGCCTGCGTCCGCGGCGGGCTGGTGGGCGGAGACTGGCTCCTGGCCCTGGGTTTCTTCTTGGCTCATGTTGCTTTTGTTGGGGCGGCCCTCGTTGGGGCCGACCGGATGATGCGGCCGTTCCGTAGTGGAGCGGCGACGCGGTTTGTCGGACCCTTGGTGACGGAGGACGAGCCTCCTGGGGTGCCGAAATGCTACGGGCGTTGTTCCCGTAACAAATGTGAGTAAATACCCCCCTCCCGCTTCACAACAAGAAAGTCCCTCAGCGGGCCTCTTCGGTGAACCTTTGTTCACGGATCAGCACGATCTTGACGGTTCCTTGGTAGGAGAGGCTTTCTTCGATCTTCAGCCGGACCCGGCGGGCGAGCTCGGTGGCGCCGAAATCGTCCACTTTGCCCGGGTCGACGATGACCCGCAGTTCGCGGCCGGACTGGAAGGCGTAGGCTTCGCGGACGCCCTCGAAGCCCAAGGCGACTTCTTCGAGGAGGCGGACGCGTTGGGCGTAGGATTCCAAGGTGGAGGAGCGGGCTCCCGGTCGGGAGCCGGAGGCCGCGTCGGCGATCATGACGAGCGGCGCATAGAGGCTCTCCGCGCCGACCTCGCGGTGGTGGGCGGCGACGGCGTTGACGACGCGCGCGTCTTCGCCGAGCCGGCGGAGGAGGGCGGCGCCGGCGAGGGCGTGGCTGGCGCCGGCTTCGGCCTCGATGGCCTTGCCGAGGTCATGCAACAGTCCGGCTCGTTTCGCCGGGATCGGGTCGATGCCGATCTCGGACGCGAGCATCGCGCAGAGCTGGGCGACCTCGATGGAGTGGGCGAGCGTGTTCTGGTTGGCCGACAGGCGGAAGTGAAGCCGTCCGAGGAGCTCCTCCACCGCGGCGTCCATGGGCGGCAGGCCCAGGTCGCGCACGGCGTCGCGACCCAGCCTCCGGGCGTGCTTGACGACCTCGTCGCCGGCGAGCCGGACGCTTTCCTCGATCAGGGACGGCGAGATCCGGCCGTCCTTCACGATGCGTTCGAGGGCGATGCGGGCGATCTCGCGGCGGACGGGGTCGAAGCACGAAACCATCGCCAGGCCGGGGGTTTCGTCGATGAGCAGGGTGGCGCCGGTGATCTGTTCGAACGTGCGGATGTTGCGACCCTCGCGCCCGATGAGGCGACCTTTCATGTCCTCGTTGGGCAGGGACACCGACAGCGCGGTCGCGTCCTGCGTCGTGGTCGTGGTCAGTCGCTGCATCGCGGAGAGGAGCTTCCGCCGGGCTTCGTCGTCGATGTCTTGTTCGACCTGGTCGAGCAGGCCGCGCCGGAGATGCGCCGCTTCCTCGCCGTATTCCTCGCGGAGCATGTCCAGCAGGAGCTGGCGGGCCTGTTCGGGGGAGACCCCCGCCAGCCGTTGCAGGTCGCGGAGGAGCTGTTCGCGGAGTTTCGCGTTGGCCCGGGCCGCCTCGCCCGCCGCCTCCGCTTCCGCCGTGGCGGCCGCGTGCAGGCGGGCGGCCTCGCGTTGGCTGGCTTCTGCTTCGGCCTGCAGTTCGGCGGCTTCGACGCTGGCTTCGCGGCGGGCCAGTTCCACTTCGGATTTCAAGCGCGCCTCGCGGATCGCGCCCAAGGTGTTTTCACGCCACTTGGCGACCGCATAGGCCACGATGGCTCCGGAGGAGAACGCCACGGCGGCGAGGATGCTTTGGTCGGCTGCCACTGGCATGGTCGTCGCGTATCCGGGGGTCCGGTCGGGTTACCCTTGCCGACCGGGCTCCTTCGGCAAGCCCTTTCGGGAGGTTCGCCTTGCCTCCGCCCGCGGGAACGGGTTGCCTCCGGCATGTCCCATCACCTTGACGAGGAGCGGTCTCCGGCTTCGGTCTGGTGGGATCATTTTGCCAATTTCGCCTGGCGCACCGATTGGACCCAGGTCGTCATCATCCTGTTCCTGAGCACCTTGGGGGTGGTCGCCATCCATTCCGCCGGGAGCGCCCGGGAGTCCGTCTTCTATCGTTCGCAGATCGTCTTCGTCGGCATCGGCTGGGCCGCCTATTGGGCGGTTTCCTCCTTGGATTATCGGCTCATCCAGCGTCACGCCCGTCATGTGTTCCTCGCCTCGGTGCTGCTCTTGCTGCCCGTCTCCCTGTGCGCCTTGGCCAAGACCGATCTCGGGACTTTCATCCGCAGCATCAACGGCGCCCGCCGATGGATGGATTTCGGCCCCTTTTCGATCCAGCCGTCGGAATTCGCGAAGGTCGGCGCCCTGGTCTTCCTGGCCGCGATGCTGGCGCGTTCGCCGATCGGCTCCTTCCGCGCGACCTGGCCGACGGTCTTCCGTTGTCTGGGCGCGGCGCTGGTCCCGTTTGTCTTGATTTTTGT
>JBDLWC010000151.1:0-3431 GCA_039804485.1 Verrucomicrobiota bacterium | reverse complement strand
ATCAAGGCCCGCCAGGTCATGAAGCGCGAGGACCTCCGCGAGGCCATGCGCGAGATGCTCGATCACGACGGACCTTACCTCCTCGACGTCGTCGTCCCTTACACCGAGCACGTGCTGCCCTTCATCCCGCAGAAGAAGTCGGCGATGGAGATCCTGACGAAGTAAGCGCCGAGCGCTTACTTCGAGGGGACACGTGGGCAAGGGGGCACGTGGACACGGGGAAGGTGATGAACAGGGGCGCTTCGGCGCCCCTGCTGCTTTGGTAGGGCTGACCGGCCCGGTCAGCCGAAGTCGAGCGAGCCGCTCGACCCTACCTAAAGAAAGAATTCAAAGGGGAACCGGAGACCGGAACATTGCCTTCATTCTCAGGTGGCGGGAATGCATCGGGTAGGGATGCGATGACATCGCATCCGCGCATTCGCACATGGGTGTCAGGTGACGGCCACCGGGACATCGGCCATGCGGGAACCGGCGGTTCAGCCCTCAGCCATCGGCATCGGGAGCCGGCAGCCAAGACCCGATTAACCGCACGAGCGGCGTCGAACGGATGCGATGTCATCGCATCCCTACCTAAAGGCAGAACTCAAAGGGGAACCGGAGACCGGAGGATGGGCTGGGGTTATAAATCCCAAGCTAACATTCCGGTTTCCGGTTCCCTTTTGGATTCAACCCCTTGTCCACGTGTCCCCTTGCCCACGCGCCCCCTCGTCGCGGCTTCGCCGCGACGCTCAGTGTCCGGCCAGCCAGCGTTCGGCTTCGATGGCGGCGCGGCAGCCCATGCCCGCGGCGGTGATGGCCTGGCGGTAGACGTGGTCGGCGCAGTCGCCGGCGACGAACACGCCCGGCACGCGGGTGCTGACGGTATTGGGGCCGGCGACGAAATAGCCGCCTTCGTCGACCTCGAGCGAGGGCGTGAAGGCCTGCGAATTGGGCACGTGGCCGATGGCGATGAAGACGCACTTCACCGCGAGGTCGCGGGCGGCGCCGGACTTCTCGAGGACGCGGAGCGTGTGGACCTTGGCGTCGCCGAGGATCTCGGTCGGGCTCACGTTGAGGACGAGCTCGATCTTCGCGTGGGCCTTGACGCGCTGCACCATGATGTCCGAGGCGCGGAAGGTATCGCGACGGTGCACCAGGTAGACCTTGGAGGCGAAACGCGTCAGGAAGAGGGCTTCTTCGCAGGCCGAGTCGCCGCCGCCGACGACGGCCACCGGCACGTCGCGGTAGAAGGCGCCGTCGCAGGTCGCGCAGGTCGTCACCCCGTTGCCGCCGTAGTAATGCTTTTCGCCGGGAATGCCGAGCAGGCGGGGCGAGGCGCCCGTGGCGATGATGACCGCCTTGGCTTCGTAGACGCCTTCGGCGCCCTTCAGTTTCTTGACCGGGCCCGAGAAGTCGACCGAGTCGATGCGATCCCAGGCGAACTTCGCGCCGAAGCGTTCGGCCTGGCCCTTCATGTTCGTGATGAGCTCGTTGCCGTCGACGCCGTGGACGAAGCCCGGGAAGTTCTCGACCTCCGAGGTCGTCGTCAGCTGGCCGCCGGGCTGGCCGCCTTCGAGGACGAGCGGCGTCAGGCCGGCGCGGGCGGCGTAGATGGCGGCGGTCAGGCCGGCGCAGCCGGTGCCGAGGATGAGGACGTTTTCAGCCATGGTCAGGAAGGTTTCTGGGGGTCAGGGCGTGGTCGCAAGGCGGAAAAACCGATGTGAACAACCCGAGACAAGGCTTGCCCCGGGGGGTGGGGTCGGAGTTTGCTTCCTTTCGCTCCCGGACTCCATGTTTCTCAGCATCCTCAAGCTCTTCGCGGGCAGTCACCACCGGAAGTTCCTCCGCAAGTGCGCGCCCCTCGTCAAGCGGATCAACGCGCTCGAAACCGAGTATCAGAAACTCTCCGACGACGCCCTCCGCGCCAAGACCGCCGAGTTCAAGGCCCGGGTCGCCAAGGGCGAGTCCCTCGACGCCCTCCTCCCCGAGGCTTTCGCGGTCGTCAAGAACGCCGCCCGCCGCCTCTGCGGCACCAAGGCCGTCGTCTGCGACCATGAGCAGACCTGGGAGATGGTCCATTTCGACGTCCAGCTGATCGGCGGGATCGCCCTCCACCAGAACAAGATCGCCGAAATGGCGACCGGCGAAGGCAAGACCCTCGTCGCCACCCTGCCCCTCTACCTCAACGCGCTGACCGGCCGGAACTGCCAGCTCGTCACCGTCAACGACTACCTCGCCCGACGCGACTCCGAGTGGATGGGCCACCTCTACCGCTGGCTCGGGCTGACCGTCGGCTGCATCCAGAACCAGATGTCCAGCGAGGACCGCAAGGCCGCCTACGCCTGCGACATCACCTACGGCACCGCCTCCGAGTTCGGCTTCGACTACCTGCGCGACAACGGCATGGCGCTCTCGCCGGACGAGCAGGTCCAGCGCGACCACTACTTCTGCATCGTCGACGAGATCGACTCCATCCTGGTCGACGAGGCCCGCACCCCGCTGATCATCTCCGGTCCCGTCGCCGAAGAGCGCGAGCCCGCCTTCCCCCGCCTCCGCCAGCCCGTCTCCGGACTGGTCGAACTGCAGATCCGTCTCGTCACCCGCCTCATGAACGAGGCCCGCGAGGAGCTCGAGAAGCTCCCCGAGAACAAGGAGCCCTCCGCCGACGCGCTGGACAAGCTCTGGCTCGCCGCGCACGGCATGCCGCGCAACCGCGTGTTCCTCCGCCTGATGGAGAACGGCCGCTGGCGCAAGGCCCTCGAGAAGCATGAAGGCGTCCTCGCCTCGGAGATCGAGAAGGACCGCCGCTTCCACCTCAAGGAACGCCTCTACTTCTCCGTCAGCGAGCGCAACCACGAGTCGGACCTCACCCAGCTCGGACGCGACACCCTGCGCCCCGGCGAGCCCGACGCGTTCGTGCTGCCCGACCTCCCGACCCGCTACGTCGAGCTCGACCGCGACGAGGCCCTGACCCCCGAGCGCCGCGCCGAACTGCGCGCCGAGGCCGAGGCCGCGTACGCGCAGGTCTCCGAGGACATCCACGCCATCGGCCAGCTGCTCAAGGCCTTCACCCTTTACGAGAAGGACAAGCAGTACGTCGTCCACGAGGGCAAGGTGAAGATCGTCGACGAGAACACCGGCCGCATCATGGAAGGCCGCCGCTGGTCGGACGGCCTCCACAGGCCGTCGAGGCCAAGGAAGGCGTCGCGCTCGAGAAGGAGAACAAGACCTACGCGACGATCACGATCCAGAACTACTTCCGCATGTACCAGAAGCTCGCGGGCATGACCGGCACCGCCGAGACCGAAGCCTCCGAGTTCCACGACATCTACCGCCTCACGGTCGTCGCCATCCCGACGCACCGTCCGTGCATCCGGGTCGACGACAACGACATCGTCTTCAAGACCCGCAAGGAGAAGTACCAGTTCGCCATCAAGGAGATCGCGGAAGCC
>JBDLWC010000150.1:0-5943 GCA_039804485.1 Verrucomicrobiota bacterium | reverse complement strand
CGATGGCCACGGCGTAGGCGCCCTGGCGCCAAGGCGCGAGCGCGTGCACGGTGACCAGGTGGTCGCCGTCGAGGCCGCAGTCCGCGGCGAGCGAGCCGCGCGGCCCGGGCGTCGCGGTCATGAGCAAGGCGTGGCCGAAGCCGCGCAGGCGCTCGCCGGTGGCCTTGGCCGCCGACAGGCAGTCCAGGCTGAGCAGGCCGGGCTTGGGCGACCACAGCAGCCAGCCGAGGTCGGCCGCCTCGAGGCGGTCCGACCAGGCGGCGGCGTTCCACACGGCCTGCTTGGCGGCGTCGGGCAGGTCGTCGGTGTTGAAGGGATGCTCGGCCGCGAGGACCGACATCCGTTCGGCGATGGCCATCGCCTCGACGCGGTCATCGGGCGAGAGCGCGTCGGCCTTGGGGAGCCGGCCGAGGAAGTCGGCCCACATCTGGGCGGTCCGGCACCAGGCTTCGGGCGCGCGGAAACGGGTCAAGGTGAAGGCGAAGTCCGCCGCGGCCTGCGCGTCGTCGCGCAGCGAGAGGCATTCCGCCGCGCGGTCGGGCAGGTTGTGCGCCTCGTCGACCACGAGCACGGCGTCGCTGGTCGCCCAGCCGGGCACGGTCTCGAGCGCCGCGCGGTTGCGGGGCGAGAAGACGTAGTTGTAGTCGCAGATGACGACGTCGGCATGCGCGAGCATCGCCTTGGTGATGTCCCACGGCGGCACGCCGGCGAGCCGGCCGATCTCGCGGACGCGGCGGAGGTCGGCGGCTTCCTCGAGCAGGTGCTGGGGGTCGATCTTCGCGTTGGCCCAGTTGCGGCGGATCTGCTCGGGGTCGTCGGTGATGCCCTCGACCTCGTGCTCGGCGCGCGGGCGCAGGACGAGCGCGCGCAGTTCGCCCTTGCGGGCGAGGCGGCGGAGCTCGGCGAGCACCTGCAGCTGGCCGGTGCCTTTGCCGGTGAGGTAGAGCAGCCGGCCGGCCCGGCCGCCGCGCAGGAGGCCGAGCGCGTGGCGGAGCGCGGCCGAGGTCTTGCCGAAGCCGGTCGGCGCGACGAGCAGGCGCGTGGGCGAATCGAGCCCGGCCTGATCGAGGTCGGCGCAGCACTGGAGCCACTCGGGCCGCGGTTCCTTGAAGGGCAGACGGTCCGGGAGGCCGAGGAGCCGGGCGTGGCTGGCCCGCCGGTTCTCGGCGTGCGCGGCGAGCGTCTCGGCCTGGGTGAGCAGGTCGGCTTCGGCCGAGGCGGGCAGGGCGACGGGCTGGCGGGTGCCGTCGGCGGGATCGACGAAGATGAGCTCGCCCTGCACCGCGCGGGCGCCGGAGCCGAGCCGGGCGGCGTGGCAGTAAGCGGCGAGCTGGAGGAAGTGATGGGCGAAACGGCCGACGAGGAACTCGGGTTTGCGCGGCAGCTTGAGGCTGATGGTCTTGATCTCGCGGATGCGGATCTCGCCCTCGGTCTCGAGCCACTGGTCGGCCCGGCCGGTGATGGCGATGGTCCATCCGAGGGCGCCGACCTCGCACGCGATGGCGCGTTCGAACTGCCACCCGCGGCCTTCGGCTTCGGCGACCTTGCGCAGGGTCTCGTGCCATTGGCGGCCGGCCTCGGCCCGCCAAGGCGCGCCGCCCGCGCCGGCTCCGGGGCCGGGGCGGAAGGTCGCGAACTCCTGCGCGCTCAGTTCGACGCGCCTGGCCTTGATGTCGATGCGCATCAGGGCAGGACGAAGTGGGCCTCGCCGGCGGACCAGCGTTCGAGGTCGGTGGTGAGCGCGGCGACGGTCTCCTCGTCGGTGGTCTGCGCGTCGAGCGGCTGCCCGAGGATCGCGGCCGCGGCGGCCTGGCGGGCGCCGAGCCGCGTGAACCACTGCTCATGCACGCCCCAGCCGCCGTCCTTGAGGATGAGCCACAGGCTCTTGAAGTAGGCGCAGTCGGCGCGCGGGCGCGCGGCCATGGCGTCGAAGGTCTCCAGCGCGATGCGGTAGCACACCTCGGCCGACTCGGGCGGGGGCGGGTTCTTGCGCAGCATGCCCGCGAGCCGGCTGGCGCGCTCGAGCGTGCGGTGGTGGCGGGCGAGCCCGGCGCGGCGGGTGAGGAGCCGGTACTCGCGGGCGAAACGCGTGCCGCCGTCCTTGGCGCGTTCCAAGGTCAGCTCGCCTTCGTCGAACAGGTCGGGCAGGGTCGCGCCCTTGCCGCCGCGCGCCCGCAGGAGGCAGCGCATGATCCCTTCCGAGGGCTCGAGGTACGTGAGCAGGAAGTGCGACTCCCCGGAGGGGTCGCGACCGAGGATCAGGCAGCGGAGGCTCGAGGCGGACATCCGGCCTATTCCTTGCGGGCGGACTTGGGCACGACGGAGCCGAAGCTCATCAGGAGCCCGAGGGCTTCGCCGACGGTCAGCTTGGTCTCGCGCACTTCGTCCGGCGAAAGGTGCAGGATGACGCCGGTGGTCGGCGCGGGCGCGGCCGGGATGAAGACGTTCACGACGGGCTTGCCGACGGCCTCGCAGAAGAAGGCGGGCTGCTCGTGGGTGACGAAGGCGATGGACCACATGCCGGGGCGCGGGAACTCGACCATCACGACGCGCCGGAAGGTGTCCTTGTTCCGCCCGCTCAAGGCGTCCACCATCTGGCGGATGGTGCCGTAGAGCGAGCCGAGGCCGGGGATCCGCTCGAGCACCCTGGCGAACCAGCTGTGGAGGATCTTGCCGAAGAGGCGCTTGGAGAGGTAGCCGACGACGACCAGGATGAAGATCATCGCCACGGCGGAGCTGACCACGACGAGCTGGCGGTGGAGGCCGACGGCGAAGTCCGGCACGGGCTGCTTCGCGTTCTCCCAGAGCCAGGCGAGCCCGAGCTCGAGGGCGGGCTGGATGAACTTGCCCATGAGGTCGAGCAGGACGGACACGACGTAGAGCGTCAGGCCGATGGGCAGGAGCAGGAAGAGGCCGGTCAGGAAGTTGTGGCCGAGACGCGAGGCAAAGGTGGTCTTGTCGGTGGAATCGCCCATGCCTTGAGCAAAGGAACTCCCGTCCCCGTGGCAAGGGTGGTCGCAGGATTCGGGGATTGGAAAGGGGGCGGCGGCCTCGTTTAATGACCCTATGAAGATGATTCTCCGGGTTGCCCTCGCCATCGTCGCTTCCGCGGCCAATCTCTCCGCCGTGGCCGAAGCTTATCCTCGCACGTCGCCCGGCGACCTCGAACTGAAGACGCTGCCGGCGGCCCGCCTGATGCGCTCGGAGTCGGCGAAGGATTATTTCGCCTCGGACAACGGGCTCTTCATGAAGCTCTTCCGCTACATCGACTCGAACAAGATCCCGATGACGGCGCCGGTCGAGGCGGGCATCTCGCCGGGCACGATGGTCTTCTACATGGACGACGCTTCGGCGAAGCGCGCCGACCTCGCGGAGACGCCCCTGGTGAAGATCGCCTCGGTGTCCGAGCGCCGCGTGGCCGCGATCGGCGTCCGCGGCTCGTACAGCCGCGAGAATTACGAGGAGGCCCTCGTCGCTCTGCGCGCCTGGCTCGCGCGGCGCGCCGACGTCGAGGCCGCCGGCGAGCCGTACGCGGTCTACTGGAACAGCCCGTTCGTGCCGTTCTTCTTCAAGCACTCGGAAGTGCACGTGCCGGTCCGCGCGAAGGCCGCGCCCGCCCGCTGAGCGGCCCGCTTACTTCCAGACCAAGGTCCACGCGACCTTGGCGGCCGGGTCTTCGATCGTCACGCGCGTGCCGCCGCGGACGGCCTCGAGCAGCTCCTTGTTTTTCCAGCGGGGCTGGCGCGCGGCCTGGGTCTGGGCCGACAGCAGGGCCTGGAGGCGCTCCCATTCGCGGGCGGATTCCGGCGCGCCGGCGGCGCCGAGCCGCGCGAGGTTGAATTCCTTGGCGGTCCAGCCGGGCTTGGCGGCCTCGGCGGGCTTCCGCTCGGGCCGCAGCTGGGCCGCGAGGATCTCGGAGGGCTTGCCGAGCGTCTTGGCTTCCTTGGCGTCGAGGCCGTAGAGCAGGGCGCCTTCGCCCTTGAGGGTCACGAAGACGGCGTTGAGCACGCGGGCCTTGGAGACGGAGCCGAAGTTGCCGCGCCGCGGGCCGGTCTGGCGCTGCGAGAAGGTCGCGACGAATTCCTGGAAGCGCCCGGGCGGCATGAGCACGATGATCTCGCCGCCGACCTCTTCCTTCTCGTTGCCGGTGAGGATCCGCACGGCGGCCGGTTCCTCGCCGTTGATGAGCCCGGGCTCGGCGAGGTCGAGCACGCTGGTCTTCACGGGCTTGCCTTCGAAGGCGGCCGGGGTCGCGCGCCAGGCCTCCGCCGTCATGGGGTCGCTTTTCCGCGCCGCGGGGGCGGCCGTCAGGACGAAGACGTCCGCGAGGACGAGCAGGGCGAGGACGAAGGGGCGCATGGGCTCAGAGCCAGGCGCGCTGGCGCCAGGCGAGGCCTTCGGCGACCTCGCGGGCGAGCTCGGGCCCGCGGAAGACGAGGCCGGAGTAGACCTGCACGAGGCACGCGCCTTCGTCGAGGAAGCGGCCGGCGTCCTTGGCGGAGAGGATCCCGCCGCAACCGACGATGGGGAGCCGTCCGTCGGCCTCCTTGGCGAGGAAGCGCACGACCTGCAGCGAACGTTCCAGCAAAGGCGCGCCGCTCAGGCCGCCCCGACCGGGAGAGCAGGCTTCGGTGCCGGCGGGGCGGGTGACGGTGGTGTTGGTGGCGATGATGCCCGCGAAGCCGCATTCGCCGACGACGCTGACGATGTCGGCGAGCTGGTTCGGGTTGAGGTCCGGGGCGATCTTGAGCAGCAGCGGCACGGGTCCGCCGGCGACGGAGCGGTTCTCCTGCGCCAAGGCGGAGAGCAGCGTGACGAGCGGGGCGCGGTCCTGCAGGGCGCGCAGGCCGGTGGTGTTGGGGCTGCTGATGTTGACGACCACGTAGTCCGCGAGCGGCGCGAGGAGCTTGAAGCAGGTGAGGTAGTCCTCGTGCGCCTGCTCGTTGGCGGTGGCTTTGTTCTTGCCGATGTTGATGCCGAGCGGGCTGACGCGCCGGCCGCGGCCGGGTTGCTTGCGGAGACGGTCGTACAGGGCTTGGGCGCCCTGGTTCGGGAAACCGTAGGCGTTCACGACGGCGTTGAGCTCGGGGTAGCGGAAGACGCGGGGCTTCTCGTTGCCGGGCTGCGCCTTCGGGGTGACGGTGCCGACCTCGACGTGGCCGAAGCCGAGCGCGGCGGCGCCTCGCCAGCCGAGGCCGTCCTTGTCGAAGCCCGCGGCGAGTCCGATGTGATTGGGGAACTTCAGGCCGAAGGCCTCGATGGGCCGGCCGCCCTTGGGGGTGAGGGAACGTTCCATCATCCAGCGCAAGGGGGCGCAGGCGCCGAGCAGGCCCATCCCCCGCAGGCCGACCTGGTGGGCCGTCTCGGGGTCCATGCGGTAAAGGGCCTTGGCGATCACTTTGTCGTAAAGGAAAGACATGCCGGGGAGTTAAGGGAGGAACGGGCGGAAGGGAAGCGGAGAACCCGGGCGCCGACCCCTCTTGACTCCCGCCCAGACTTGGGCAAACCACCCAGCCATGGCTGTGACTACCTCAAAGCTCCTTTGGTGCACCATCCGTTTCAAGGAGAAGGAAGGCAACTGGTGGGTGAAGGAGAACTCCGACCCAAAGCATTACGAGCCGGACGGCCTCGGCATCCTCGACCCCTACCAGTTCCCGTGGATCCTCGACATGATGGACCCTCTCCGTGAGTACGGTCTCTCCAACGAGATCCTCGAGGCGGCCTTCGTTCCTTTCCAGGCCCAGGACATCGAGAAGGACCAGACGGTCCGCCTCGTCCGCGTGGCCGAGCACATCCTCGACTCCGAGGAGCCGCTCTTCGCCCTGCCCAACATCAAGGACGGCGACAAGGGCGCCTACGCCGACCTGCTCGAGCACATCATGCGCCTGCGCGTGAAGCTCATCAACGACACGATCAAGCTGGAACAGAAGCTCACCGTCGAGG
>JBDLWC010000149.1:0-2885 GCA_039804485.1 Verrucomicrobiota bacterium | reverse complement strand
CTTCGAGGAAGTCGTCCGCGCCGCGATCCGCGAGATCGGTTACGTGAACGACGACGACGTCTTCCACGCCGACAAGGTCTTCTTCACCAACCTGCTCACCAAGCAGTCGCCCGACATCGCCCAGGGCGTCGACGAGCGCAAGGCCGAGGGCAAGAAGCACGCCAAGATGGGCGCCGGCGACCAAGGCATCATGTTCGGCTACGCCACCACCGAGACGCCCGAGCTCATGCCGGCGCCGATCATGCTGGCCCACCGCCTCAACCGCGAGCTCGCCCGCCTCCGCAAGTCCGGCGCCAAGGGCACCGAGTGGATCCGCCCCGACTGCAAGTCGCAGGTCGCCGTGCGTTACGAGGACGGCCGCCCGGTCGCCGTCGAGAACGTGGTCATCTCCACGCAGCACACCGCCGACGTCAGCCATCGCCAGATCGAGAAGTTCTGCATCGACCAGGTCATCCGCAAGGTCCTCCCCAAGGAGCTCGTCGGCAAGAAGACCGAATACCTGATCAACCCCACCGGGCGTTTCGTCGTCGGCGGACCCCAGGGCGACTGCGGCCTCACCGGACGCAAGATCATCGTCGACTCCTACGGAGGCATGGGCCGCCACGGCGGCGGCGCCTTCTCCGGCAAGGATCCGACCAAGGTGGACCGTTCGGCCGCCTACATGGCCCGCTGGGTCGCCAAGCACATCGTCGCCTCCGGCGCCGCCGAGCGCTGCGAACTGCAGGTCGCCTACGCCATCGGCCATCCTGAGCCGACCAGCATCCACCTCGACACCTTCGGCACGGGCGAGATCGCCGACGAGAAGATCCTCGCCGCCGTCAAGGCGACGTTCCTCTTCAACCCCGCCGAGATCATCCGTCAGCTCGACCTCCGTCGTCCGATCTACCGCGCTTCGACCCACTACGGCCATTTCGGCAAGAAGGGCCTTCCCTGGGAAGTCACCTCCAAGCTCCCGGCCTTCCTCAAGTCTCTCAACCAATAACACCTCCATGGCCTCCCCCCTCGCGAAAGCATCCAAGAAATTCACCGACTTCCAAGTCGCCGACCTCGGCCTCGCCGAGTGGGGCCGCAAGGAGCTCCAGGTCGCCGAGCACGAGATGCCCGGCCTGATGGCCCTGCGCAAGAAGCACGGGAAGCGCAAACCCCTCAAGGGCGTGCGCATCGCCGGCTCGCTGCACATGACGATCCAGACGGCCGTCCTGATCGAGACGCTCGTCGAGCTCGGCGCCGACGTCCGCTGGGCTTCCTGCAACATCTTCTCCACCCAGGACCATGCGGCCGCGGCGATCGCCAAGGCCGGCATCCCGGTCTTCGCCTGGAAGGGCGAATCCCTCGTCGAGTACTGGGAGTGCACGATGAAGGCGCTCACCTGGCCCAACGGCGACGGCCCTGAGCTGATCGTCGACGACGGCGGCGACGCCACGCTCCTCATCCACAAGGGCTACGAGCTCGAGAACGGCTCGAAGTGGGCCTGGTCTCCCTCGGAATCCGAGGAAGAGCAGATCATCAAGGACCTCCTCAAGAAGGTCGCCAAGCAGAAGCCGGGTCACTGGCACAAGGTCGTGAAGTCCTGGAAGGGCGTCTCCGAGGAGACCACCACCGGCGTGAAGCGCCTCTACCGCATGCTCGAAGACGGCTCGCTCCTCGTCCCGACGGTCAACGTCAACGACACGGCCACCAAGTCGAAGTTCGACAACCTCTACGGCTGCCGCGAATCCCTCGTCGACGGCATCAAGCGCGCCACCGACGTCATGATCGCCGGCAAGGTCGCCCTGGTCGTCGGTTACGGCGACGTCGGCAAGGGCTCGGCCCAGTCCCTCCGCGGCCTCGGCGCCACGGTCCAGGTCGCGGAGATCGACCCGATCTGCGCCCTGCAGGCCGCGATGGAAGGCTTCCGGGTCGTCACGGTCGAAGACACCCTCGGCACGACCGACATCTACGTCACCGCCACGGGCAACAAGGACATCATCACGCTCGAGCACCTGACCAAGATGAAGGACCAGGCGATCGTCTGTAACATCGGCCACTTCGACAACGAGATCCAGGTCACGCGCCTCAACGCCTTCAAGGGCGCCAAGAAGGACACGATCAAGCCGCAGGTCGACCGCTACACGTTCAAGGACGGCCGCCAGCTCTACATGCTGGCCGAAGGCCGTCTGGTGAACCTCGGCTGCGCCACCGGCCACCCGAGCTACGTGATGTCGACCTCGTTCACGAACCAGGTCCTCGCCCAGCTGCATCTCTGGGAGACCCGCGCCTCGGCCAAGCCCGGCGTGGTCGTCCTCCCTAAGCACCTCGACGAAGAAGTGGCGCGCCTGCACCTCGGCAAGCTGGGCGCGAAGCTCACGATCCTCTCCAAGGACCAGGCTTCGTACATCGGCGTCAACCAGTGCGGCCCGTTCAAGCCCGACAGCTACCGCTACTAAGCAGACCCGTCCGACAAGCCGCACCGACCTCGGCCGAGGGGTGCGGCTTTTTTGCGCCTACCTATCCGCGGCCACGCCCGGCAGGCCGGCCTCAGCCGGCGCCAAGGGATTCCGCCCGGCAGATGGACCCTAGGGTCGGCGCCTTGTTTTTCCGTTCGGCGGGCTATGCTGACGTGGGTGCATCTCACCCTTTACCTTGCGGTCGCTTGTCTCGGCTTCCATGCCCTCGCTTCGGGAGCGCCCGAGGCGCCGAAGCCGCCACCCGCGCCATATCGCACCGTCTCGCTCCGTTATTATCATCCGGTCCCGGCGTCGTCGCACGAGGCGATGCGTCATGAGGTCGCCGACCTGACGCCCGGCGCCTACGTCATCCGCTGGAAACACCGGATGAAACTCGCGGCGAACCGCCAGCCGCCGCCCTATCGGCTGGAAGTGATCAACGCCCGCACGGGAGTCGTC
>JBDLWC010000148.1:0-3496 GCA_039804485.1 Verrucomicrobiota bacterium | reverse complement strand
CCGCCGGTCTCCCTGAACTCCTCGTCGGCCAGCCTGATTGGTCGGCCGTGCTCGCTCGGACGCTCGCCAATTTCGGATGCGTCACGGGCACGATCCATCGCACGGATCCGGCCACGGGACTGCTGACGCTCATCGCCCATCAGGGCATCCCGCCGCAGGTCCTGCCGATGCTGCTGCCGAAGATCGACAACATCCCGTTCGGCAAGGGCATCGCCGGTTGCGCCGCCCAGCGCAAGGAAGCCGTCCAGCTCTGCAATCTGCAGGAAGACCTCGGCGGCGTGGCCAAGCCCGACGCGCGTCAGACGAACGTCCAGGGCGCGCTCGCCGTCCCGATCGTCGGCGCCGACGGCAAGGTCCTCGGCGTGCTCGGCATCGGCAAGATGCAGCCTTACGATTTCAGCGAGGCCGAGATCGCGGATCTGAAGGCGGTGGCGGGGCTGATTGCATCCAAGATGTAACGGAGTAGATGACAGATGGCGGATGACAAAATGCGGATGGCAGATGGCCGATGACAGATGACAGATGACAGATGACGGATGGCAGATGGCAGAAAAGGCAGTCCGAGTTTTGGGCCTTAACCTATCTGCCATCCGTCCTCTGTCCTCGGTCATCGACTCTTCAGGAGCCCGCTAGGGCTCTACCCGTCGGCGATCCCTTCGTCTTGAGCAGGCCGGCGGGCAGGCCGGCGTAGACGAGCTGGCCGCCTTTTTCACCGCCTTCGGGGCCGAGTTCCAGCACCCAGTCCGCCGCCAGGATGACGTCGGCATGGTGCTCGATCACGATGAGCGTGGCGCCGGCGTCACGGAGACGTCCGAGCAGGGCGAGCAGCTTGGCGATATCGTCCCAGTGCAGGCCCGTCGTGGGTTCGTCGAGGACGTAAAGCCGGCCGGAGTGGTCGCGGCGGGCCAGTTCCGCGGCGAGCTTGAGACGCTGGGCTTCGCCGCCGGAGAGGGTGTTGGCGGCCTGGCCGAGCTTGACGTAACCCAGGCCGACCTCGGCGAGGGTGCGGAGTTTCTCGGCGAGCTTGGGCTGCGCGCGGAAGACCTCCGCGGCTTCGTGGACGGACAGCCCGAGGGCGTCGGCGATGCTCAGTCCTTTGAAGCGCACCTCGAGGGTCTCGCGGTTGAAGCGCCGGCCGGCGCAGCTGGGGCAGTCGACGAAGGTCTCGCCGAGGAACTGCATGTCGAGCGCGACCGAGCCTTCGCCGGAGCAGGTCTCGCACCGGCCCCCGCGCACGTTGAAACTGAAGCGGCCGGGGCCGTAGCCGCGGGCCTTGGCCAGCGGCAGCGCGGCCCAGAGGTCGCGCATGAGGTCCATGATGCCGGTGAAGGTCGCGGGATTGGAGCGCGGGGTCCGGCCGATCGGCTCCTGGTCCACGGCGGTGAACGCGGTGATCGGCTCGAGGCCGTCGATGCCGGCGTGGCGGCCGGGCACGACCTTGGCGCCGTTGATCTTGCGCGCGGCCGCGGCGGACAGGATGTCGATGGCGAGCGTGCTCTTGCCCGAGCCGGAGACGCCGCAGACCACCGTGAGTCCGCCGACGGGGAACGAGGCGGTGACGTCCTTGAGGTTGTTCTCGGTGGCTCCCTTGACGGTGATCTGCGCCTTGCCGGGGGGCTTGCGCTTCACGATGCCTTCGAGCGTCGCCCGACCGGAAAGATACGCCCCGGTGCGCGAGGTCGCGTGCCGCGCGCAGGCCGCGGGCGTGCCTTCGAAGACGATGCGGCCTCCGTCGACGCCGGCGCCGGGCCCCATCTCGACGAGGTGGTCGGCGGCGAGCATCATGTCGCGGTCGTGTTCGACGACGAGGACGGTGTTGCCGAGGTCGCGCAGCCCGCGGATCGAACCGATGAGCCGATGATGGTCGCTCGGGTGCAGGCCGATGCTGGGTTCGTCGAGCACGTAGGTCACGCCGACGAGCCCGAGGCCGAGCTGCGTGGCCAGGCGGACCCGCTGGGCTTCGCCGCCGGAGAGCGAACCGCATTCGCGGTCCAGGGTGAGGTAGTTCAGGCCGGCTTCGTGCAGGAAGGCGAGGCGCTGCTCGAGCCCGCGGCGGGCTTCTTCGGCGGGCATGACGCCGGTATGCGCGGCGAGCTGCTTGGTGAACGCCAACGCGGCCGGGATGGTCATCGCGAGGAACTCCGCCATGGTCTTGCCGCTGAGGCGCAAGGACAGGGCGGCGGGGGAGAGGCGGCGGCCTTGGCAGCCGGCGCAGACGGAGCCGGCCTGGAACTGCAGCAGGCGCTGACGCAGAGACTCGCCGGTCGTGGTGCGGTAGGCGTGCTCAAGTTCGGTGAACATGCCCGTCCAGACGGCCTCGACCGGCTTGCGGCCCTTGGGAGGCGGTAGCAGGAACTTGCGCTTCGGGTCGCCGTGGAGGAGCAGGTCGCGGACCGCCTTAGGGAGATCGCGCCACGGGGTCTTGAGGTCGAACGGCACCTGTTCGGCCAGCGCCCGGGTGATCGCATTGCGGCGGATGAGCGTCTTGCGTGTGGCGCACTTCCAGGGTTTCACGACGCCGTCGTGGACCGAGAGCGACTCGTCGCGGATCGAAAGGCTTTCCTGGAAGCGCATCTGGCGGCCGAGCCCCCCGCAGTCGGGGCAGGCGCCTTCCGGGTGGTTGTGCGAGAGCGCGCGCGGGCTGATGGCCTCGTAGGTCTCGCCGCAATGCTCGCAGGCGAGATGGAGCGAGAGCACGTGTTCCTCCCAGCGTCCGTCTTTCTCGGCGAGCACGCTCGCGCGGTGGCGGCCTTCGCGGAAGGCGAGTTCGAGCGAATCGGCCAGGCGGCTGCGCTGGTCGGGGCCGGCGACGATGCGGTCGACCACGACGTCGAGCTGCTTCGGCTCGCGTCCGGTCAGCAGGCCGGCGGCTTCTTCGAGCGTGGCGACCGCCCCGTCGACGCGGACGCGGGAGAAACCGCGCCGGCCGAGGTCGGCCGCGGCTTCGAGGAGGACGGAAGGGCGGTCCTTGGCGACCGGAGCCAGGACCATCAGCCGCGTGCCCGCGGGGATGGTTTCGAGCGCGCGCAGGTTGTCGTCCAATGAACGGCGTCGCACGGGGTGGCCGTCCTTGAGGCAGCTTCGGTCGCCGGCGATGATCCAGAGCGGCCGGGCATGGTCCGCGATCTCGGTCAGGGTGGCGACCGTCGAGCGAGGGTTGGTGTTACCCCCCGTGCGCTGGGCGATGGCGATGACCGGCGAGAGACCCCGGATGAAGTCCACGTCGGGCCGCGGGGCGGCGTCCAGCATCCCGCGGGCCTTGGCGGAAAGGGATTCGAGGTATTGGCGGCTGCCCTCGGCGTGCAGGGTGTCGAAGGCCAGGGAAGACTTGCCCGAGCCGCTGACCCCGGTGATGACGGTCAGCTGGTAGCGCGGCAGGGTCAGCTCCACGTCCTTGAGGTTGTGGGTACGGGCTCCCTTGATGTGGATGGGCGGGTTCAGACCCCCGGACGTTACCCCGTCCGCCCCCGGGGAGAAGGCGGAAGTAGCCGCTCCG
>JBDLWC010000147.1:0-6804 GCA_039804485.1 Verrucomicrobiota bacterium | reverse complement strand
GATCTGGCCCGTCGTCACCTGACGTCCCGCGAAGCGCTTCGCGATCTCGGCCGCATGCGCCCGGGCGTGCGCGTCTTCGGCCTCGAGGTCGTCATGCGGGTGCCCGTGACCGTGTCCTTCCGCCCCGTGGTGATGGGCGTGCCCGTGCTCTTCGCGCAGGCGCATGATCGTCCAGACGGCCATGCCGATGACGATGACGCCGCTCACCAGCAGGAAATAGGGCTCGGTCTGTTCGACGTTCCAGTGGGAGCCGTATCGCAGCGCCAGACCGGCCAGGACCCAGATGATCAGGGTGTGCGAAAGCGCGGCGCAGAAGCCGAGCAGCGCGGCCTGCCAGACCGTGCCGCGCACCGCGATGATGAAGGCGGCCATCATGGTCTTCGAGTGCCCCGGCTCCAGTCCGTGGAGCGCGCCGAGCAGGATCGCGACCGGCACGTAGAGCCAGGCCTGGGCCGCGCCTTGTTGCAGCAGGGAATTGAAGTCCATGCCCATGGTCTAGCGCCGTGGAGGCGCCGGGGCAAGGGGTATGGTGGTCGCGGCCGGCGCGGCGGGCTTACTTCTCGATCGCGAAACGGTCGATCTCTTCGCCGTCCTCGTCGATCGCCCGGAGCTCGAAGCGCCGGGGGGTCAGGTCGATGATGGCGTAGGAATGGCGCTTGTCGTGATACTTCGCGTTGAACGGCGCGTAGTTGTCGCGGCCCCCGTTCGGCAGTTTCGCCAGGAGCTTCTCGATGGTCCCCTTGTAGAGGCCGGCGCCGCCGCCGCCCTCGACGACGTAGATCACGCCCTTCGGCCGGGTCTTCGTGACGCCGTCATACTGTTCGTCGAACGTGAAGACGCCGTTGACGTAGGAGGGCGGGGTCCGCGGAGGGAGGGCGGGGTCGGTGTTCTTGGCGGCCGGCTCGGGTTTCACCGCAGGCTGGACGGCCGAGGGCGCGAAGCGCAGCGGCTTGCTCCGTTGGTAGTTATGGACGTGGCCGGAGAACACGACGTCGACGCCTTGGGCCTCGAACAGCGGAGCGAGCCGCCGCTGACGCTGCGCGGCGTAGTGCTCGGCGTTGATCTGGAAAGGCGGCATGTGCAGGCAGACGAACTTCCACGGCTGCTTGGTCGAGGCGAGGTCCTTGCGCAGCCACTCCACGGCCTTGGGGTCGTCGGTCTTTCCGTTGCCGCTGTTGTCGATGACCGTGATATGGGCGGAGCCGTAATCGAAGGAGTAGAAGCCCAACGCCGGGTAGGATGAGCCCGCCTGACGACGGAACTCGGCGCCTTGGGCCGATTTCGGGACCTCGGTGCTCCAAGGGCCTTCGCCCGGCCCGTTCTGGGGCGCGGTGAAGAAGTAATAAGCGGCCCAGGCGTCGGGCAGGGTCGGGGTCAGCTTGCCGACGGCGGTGTCATGGTTGCCTAGCACCGCGTAGAAGGGCATCGTGGTCATCAGCGGCGCGCCCGTTTCCGCGTCCGCTGTTTCCGCGTTCACGTAGGTCGGCCAGTAATGCTTGAAGTAGTGGTGACTCCGGCCGGACGGGTAGACGATGTCGCCGAGCGCCACGAGGAAGTCGGGCTTCTCGCCGTGGATCGCGTAGGCGATCGTGTTCTGGGCCGACTTGCCGTCCGCCAGGTCGCCGACCATGACGAAGCGGGTCGGCCGGTCCGGCGTCACGCGGGCCTTGGAAGTCTTCCGCGCCAGCACCTTGTCGCCGCATTTCACGGCATAGACGTATTCCTCGTTGGTCGGCAGTCCGTCGAGGGCCGCCACGAAGCGCGTGTAGCGCTGCGCGCTCTCCAGCTTCAGCCCGATACGATTCGTGGCGGAAGGAAAGGAGAACTCGGTCCGTTCGATCTTGGCGGTGGCCGTCGGGCCGCCGACCGGTCCGTATTCCACCGTGAAGGTCGCCTCCGTGGGTTCGGTCAGCCAGATCAGGCGCATGTCATCCGTCGGGCCGACCATGGGCTTGGGGCCGGGTTGCAGGTAAGGCCTGACCAGCAGCACGGGTTCGGCGGCCGCGACGAAGGCTGCGGCGAGCAGCAGGCAGGCTAACGCCATGGACCGACGGAGCGGGGACATAGGCAGCTAGGCTGGCCGCCTTGCCGGTCGGAGGCAATAAGACACTCCGACGGGCTCAGGCCTTCTTCACGAAGGCGGCTTTCAGGCCGATCTGGGCGCCGTCGATCTTGCAGTCGATCTCATGGTCGCCGTCGACCAGGCGGATGTTCTTGGCCTTCGTGCCGCCCTTGAGCGTGCCGGCTGAGCCGCGGAGCTTCAGGTCTTTGATGAGGACCACCGTATCGCCGTCGGCCAGCACCGTGCCATGGGCGTCCTTGACCACCCGGGCGGCTTCCGCCTCGGCCGGCGCCGGCGTCCGTGGCCAGGTGTGGCCGCAGGTCGCGCATTCCCATTGTCCGGGCAGGGCGAGCACGTCTTCGAGCGTGCATTCGGGGCAGGTCGGGTCGGTCATCGGAGTCGCGCGTGAAGAAAAGGGGGCTCAGGTCAGAGGCCGAAGCCTTGCGACTTGCGCACGTCGCCTACGTACCAGTTCTCGAGCTTCTCGCGCGCCCACGGGGTCTTGCGCAGGAAGGTGAGGGACGATTTGATCGACGGGTCGAACATGAAGCACCGGATGGGGATGCGGTAAGCGAGTTCGCGCCAGCCGTACTTGGCGACCATGGTCTCGAGGAGCTTCTGCAAGGTCACGCCATGCAGAGGGTCGCGCGGGTGGGAATGCGGAGCCGGCTTGTCCATCGGCGTCAGGCCTGCCCGGCGGCTTTCTTCATGAACACCAGTCGGGAGATCGCGGTGATCTTCGGCGGCTGGAGACGCGTGCGGATCACGGCGGGTTCGGCGGTATGGCTCGTGACCTCGTGCAGGCCGAGGTAGAACCAGGGACCTCCCTCGGTCCGGCGGACGTAGACCGGCAGGGGGCCTTTGGTCTCGGCCAGGCGCAGGCCCCATTTCGGCAGGTCGCCCTTGTAGCCGACCCAGACTTCGCAAGGTTCGGACTCCGCGCGGGGATTCCAGCCTAGGCCGAGGCAGACCCCGACGACCTCCTTGCCGCGGTGGATCACGAAATTCGGGGGGGTCGGCTCGCCTTCGAGGTGCGTGCGGATCGCGTTGAACTCGTAGCTCTCGCCCACGAGGTGCGGAGCCCGGCTGGGCGAAGGTGAGGCGTCGGTCATCACCGGCCATCAAGGGGCGGCGACGGCTTGGGTCAACCGTTACCGCCCCGTCGGCTCAGAGTCCCGCTACCGGCATGCCTTCCGGGTGCTCCACCGCGAAGCGGAAAGGCACGTCCTTCTTCTCGCCGGCCTTCAGCGGCAGCCGCCACTCCAGGAACTTCGATTCGTTCATCTTCAACCCGTCGGTGTCCTTGGCGTAGGCCGGCTCCTCGATCACGACCTTGATGTCCTCGTGGTCGGCGATCGGCACCTGGTCCCAGAGCACCAGGTCGACCTCGGCGTTCTTCCCGTTGGTCACCTTGAAGACCTGGTCGAAGACCGTCCGGGCGGTCTTCTGGCCGAAGACCCCGGATGTCTCGGAGCGGCGGTTGAGCACCTTGCGCTCGACCGTCACCGACTGGTCCGCCCCGAGGTAGGTCCAGAAGTCCTGTCCCGCCGGCACGAGGTCGAGGCTGGCGGTGGCGACGAACGCGCCGTCGAGGAAGACGGAAGTCTCGCCGGGCAGCAGGGTGAAGTCGGATTCGTTCACGGCCTTCGTCTTGAGGTAGACGTGCGGCGAGAGCTTCGGCACGCAGGTGTGGCGGAAGACCGAGGGGAAGCTCAGCTGGGCGACCGAGACCTTCGTCGGCTTGTTGTCCGAGAGGATGTCCGCCGGACGTTCGATGGCGTACGTCGCGGCGGTCGCGCCGACGGTGACCTTGGCCGAGCGGGTGCGCGACTTTCCGAAATCCGCGAAGTCCGCCTCGAAGGCGTTGTGCATCTGACTCATGGCCTCGCCTTCCTCGGTCGCCTTTCTCTCGGGCGACTTGAACCGGCGATCGTCCAGGCGCGAGATGAACCAAGGGTCGAGCTTGGGTTCGCGGCCGGCGATGCCGGGCTGCGCGGTGGAGAGGCGCAGGCTGACGCCGCGCCAGTCTTCGCCCGTCGATTGGCGCACCTGCGCATGGTAGGTGACCGCGAGCGTCCGGGTCTTCGTGCTGGCCCGCATGTCATAGCTCGGGGTCCAGCCGGCTCCGCGCACCAGGTAGCTCAGGTCGAATTCCGCCTCGCCGGCTTCCCGGACCGACACGTTGACCTTGGCCAGATGGCGGGAGCGGCGCTGGCTGCCGCGCAGCTCGTCGAGCTCGCGGTTGAGCCGGTCGGATTCCAGCCGGACCTGCTCGCGTTCCTTCTGCCTCGCCAGCGTGGCCTGGTCGATCTCGGCCAGTTGCTGGGCGTGGAACTCGAGGTAGGCCGCCCACTTCGCCGGATCCATCTCGGGGTTCGCGGATTCCTTGCCGGTCGCGGTCAGGCGCGTGAGCACCTTGTCGAGCGCGCCCTTCTGGAAGGCGAGGCGGCCTTCGGCCTGCGTGAGCGCCTGCGTGCGGACCTCGAGTTCCTTGAGCGCCGCCTGCAGCTTGCGTACCTGGGCGTCGGCGGCCTCGCGCAGCTGGACCGTCTCGGTGCGGATGTCGACGAGCGTGAACGCGCCGCTTCCGTCGACCCGGACCTGGCCTAGGTCGGTCGTCGCCGGCAGTTGGTCGAAGACGAGCGTGTGCTCGCCGGGTTCCAGGCGCAGGCGCAGGTGGCGCACCACCTCGGCCCGGTCGGCGTAGACCGTGACCTGGCTGACGCGGGCCGCGTCGGTCTTGATCTCGGCGGCGCTCAGGCCGGCGCCGAGCAGGAGGGCGGGGAACAGGAGGAAGTGTTTCATGAAAGTCGGTCGGGGCAGGGGGTTCATCGGTTACTCAGCGGGAAATCCTCGGGTCGTTCCACCGCGAAGCGGAAGGGCAGGTCGCGCTTCTCGCCGGGCGCCAGGCGCAGGGTCCATTCCACGGTCTTGTCATCGCGGACTTTGAAGCCCGGCGCGGTCTCGTCCTTGGGCTCGGACAGCACCACCTTGATCTTCTCGTGCGTCGAGACCGGCAGCTGGTCGAGGATGGTCAGTTCCGCCGGGCCCGGCTTGGCGTTCTTGAGTTTGAAGAGGTACTCGTAGGCCGTCCGGCGGGTCTTGGGTCCGAAGACGCCGGCTTCTTCCTCGCGCTTCGCCACTTCCTTGCGTTCCACCGAGAGGTTCTGGTCGACGCCGAGGTGGGTCGTGAATTCCTGGCCTGCCGGGACGAGGTCCATGCCGGCGTTGGCGACGAAGGCTCCGTCCAGGAAGACCGCGGTGGGGCCGGGCAGGAAGGGGTAGTCGCTGCGATTGAGCGCGGTGGCCTTCAGGTAGACATGCGGGGAGGATTTCGGCACGCAGGTATGGCGGAAGGCGGCGTCGAACGTCTGCTGCGCGACCTGCACCTTGGCCGGCTGGTTGTCCGCGGGCACGTCGTAGGCCCGTTCGATCACGAAGAGCGCCGACGCCCCGCCGGTGATCACCGAAGCCGCCGGTCTGATCATCTTCTTCGTGGCCGATGGCAGGGCGGTCGCCGCCGAATCCGAGGGCTCATCATGCACGTCGTCTTTGCCGCTCATCCCCTTGCTGCGCATCGCCATGCCGGCGGCGGTCGCCACGGGCATGAGTTCGAGCTTGCGCACATGCCAGGCGGTGAGCTGCGGCTCGCGGCCGCCGATGCTCGGCTGGGCCGTGGAGAGGCGCAGGCTGACGCCTTTCCAGTCTTCGCCGGTGGCCTGACGGAGTTCCGCCTGGTAGGCCACCGTCAGCTTGCCGGCACGGGTGTCCGCGCGCACGTCGTAGAGCGGTCGCCAGCTCGGGCCGGCGACCACGTAGGAAAGGCTGAGGTCGATCTCGCCGGCCGTCGCGAGGGCGATCTTCACCCGGGCGAGGTTGCGGAAACGGTCGTGGTTGCGTCGCGTGGTCAGGACCGCGAGTTCCCGTCGGAGGCGGTCGCTCTCGCGCCGCAGGCCTTCGGCGCGGGCCTTGCTGTCGAGCGTCTCCTGGTCGAGCTTCGCCAGGGCTTCGACGTGGAATTTGAGATAGGCCGCCCACTTGGTCGGATCCATGTCCGGATTGGCGGACTCCTTGCCCACGCTCGTCAGCCGTCCGAGCACCTTGTCGAGGGCCGAGCGACGCTGGGCGATGCGCGCATCGGTCAGCGCGGCTTCCCGCAGGAGCTCTTCCTGTTCCTTCAGCCGCGCGGACAGCGCGCGGACCTTCTCGTCCTCCACCTCGGTCGTTTGCACCGCCTCGGCGCGCAGGTCGACGAGCGTGAATTCTCCCCGGCCTTCGGCCCGCACCGAGTCGAGGAGGGTCGCGCCGGGCAGCCGGTCGAAGGTCAAGGTGTGCTCTCCGGCGGTCGCCTGGCCGCGGAAGCGCCGGACGACCTCGGCGCGGTCGCCGTAGACCGTCACCCTTTCGATCCGGGCGGTGGACGTGCCGATCTCGTCGGCACGGAGGGCGGACAGCAGGGCGGTGGCGCCGAGCAGCAGGCAGGTCGGTCGTAGCATGGGGGTGAAGTCATCTTATGAGCGTCACGTCGGCGGAAGCCCGTCTAAAATCATGCCGTGCCAAGGTATTGCGCCGGAACCGCCCGCTAGGCGCAAAAAAGGCACGGCGGGTGCCGTGCCTTTGGTCGCCGGGAGCTGCTTGAGCTCAGGCCTTCGGCTCGTCCTCGACCAGGCGGATGCGCAGGTCGCGGAGCTGCTTCGGCGAGACCGGGCTCGGGCAGTCGGCCATCAGGTCGCGGCCGTTCT
>JBDLWC010000146.1:0-8935 GCA_039804485.1 Verrucomicrobiota bacterium | reverse complement strand
CCGGCTCCGAAGATGACACAGTTCATTTGGCTATTTTGGAGCGTACGTTCGCGGCCCATCGGCGGACGGCCGCGACCGCGTCGCGATGGAGGTTGGCTTCAGGGCGGACGAAAGGAGGCGGCTCCGGCGAAAGGCCCAGCAGGTCATGCAGGACGAGGATCTGGCCGTCGCAACCGCGGCCTGAGCCGATGCCGATCGTCGGGATGGCCACGGCCTCGGTGACGCGCGGCATGAAGGCTTCGTCCACGCATTCGACGACGAGCGCGAACGCGCCGGCGGCGGCCACCGCTTGGGCGTCGATGAGGATCTGTCGCTGGTCCGCCGGAGTCAGGCCGCGTCGGCGATACCCTGTCGAGTGCACCCGCTGGGGGAGCAGGCCGACGTGGCCCATCACGGGGATGCCCGCGTCGACCAGCCGGGCGATCGCGGGAGCAAGCGAAGCGCCGCCTTCGATTTTGACGGCCTTGACGCGGCCTTCTTGGAGGAACCGGCGGCAGTAGCCGAGCAGCTTCGGGAAACTGTCGTGCGCCAGGCCGAACGGCAGGTCGCCCACCACGAGGGCGTCGGTCTGCGCCCGGGCCACCGCGGCGGAGTGGTGGATCATCATGTCCAAGGTCACGCCGACCGTGTCCGGAAGGCCGAGCACGGTGTTGCCCAACGAGTCGCCGACCAGGATGAGGTCGGCGCCGCCGGCGTCCGCGATGCGGGCCGAGACCACGTCATAAGCCGTCAGGCAGACGATGGGTCGGACGCCTTTGAGGGCGCGGAGGGACCGGGTGGTGGACTTCACGACCACGGGCTTATCCCGAGACGCTCCGCTTGTAAAGCGTGGGTAAAGGGTGTAAGGTCGACGGATGCTGCGCCGAATCCTCGGTTTGTTCCGCAAGCCCGATTACCGGGTCAATGCGTACGCGCACCCGGATCTTTCACGACACACGGGGCTGCCCTGGCACGCCCGTCTTCGTCTGCTCCTGAGTCCCCGGCGCGGACTGGATCACGCGGACGAGACGCCCGAGATCTGGATCCGGCATCGGAAGTGGCTGCTCCTCGTCTTAGGCTGTCTGCTCGCCTGGTTCCTGGCCGAGAGCGCCTCCGCCTGGAATTTCTACGAGGGCTGAGCCTGTCCTCGGGCCTCGGGGTCGACGACGACCCCTTCGAGGCTGATGTCGAGTTCCTTGGCCCGGGCGATCACGGCGGGCTTGTCGATCATGATGACGGCGTCGACCTGCAGCGCGGCGCGGCGGACGCCGCCTTCGGCCATGCTCTCCAAGGTCTTCAGCCCGAAGCAGGGGACGTCGAAGCGCCAGTCTTGGACATGCTTCGCGGTCTTGGTGAGGAGCATCTCCTTGCCGCCCGTCGCGGCGCAGCGGCGCAGCATCTTGTCGGTGCCTTCGAACGCCTCGACCGCGATGACCGTGCCTTTGGCCGTGACGACGGCCTGACCGACGTCAAGCCGGGCCATTTCCTGGGCCATCCGCAGCCCGAAGGCGCGCTCCTCGGACGACATCGCGGAGAAGAAGCCAGTCATCGGGCCGGGCGTGGCCAGATGGTCGTCGAGGAAGGAGCGGGCGTCGAGCATGCGGACGCCGGTCTGTTCGATCTCGGCGGAGATCGCGCCGAAGATCGTCTCGGCGTTGCGCTCTTTGAGCGAGGCCATGAGCGCGATCAGCTTCAGGTCGGGCACCATGCCGGTGAAGAGTTTGCGCGGCGTGATCTGGCCGGCCATCACGGCGCCGGCGGCGTCCAGGTCGCGCAAGGCGCCGAGCATCTGGCCCAGCTTGCCGACGGGGATGGCGCGATGGTCCGCGGCGGTGAAAGTCGCGATAAGCGTCGGATCGGTCTCCTCTTCGAAGGACACCAGCCTGACCTTGGCTCCGCGCGCGCGGGCGCTTTCGATCAGCAGGGCGGGGTAACGTCCCTTGCCGGCGATGACGACGACCGGGCGGGAGGGATCGAAGCCGGGAGGGAGGAATCGCGAAGCTGCCGCCATGCCCCCACTGTTCCCGCCTCCGGGCCCGGGCTCAAGCCTGCTTTGGGTTGCCATCCTCGAGCCTGGCGAACGTAATGCGGCATGCCCGACGCCATCGGTATCTTGGGCGGTTCCTTCGACCCTCCGCATCTCGGCCACGTGGCGGCGGCCGTCGCGGCGCATGCTCAGCTCGGATTGGCGAAGGTGCTCATCCTGCCGGCCGCCCAGGCTCCCTTGCGCGACGCCGCTCCTCATGCTTCGGCGGCTCACCGGGCGGAGATGTGCCGTCTCGCGTTCGCGGAGCATCCTTGGGCGGTCGTGGACGAGCGGGAATTGCGCCGCCCCGGACCGAGCTGGTCGATCGACACCGCCCGGGAGCTGGCCCGCGAGCATCCTTCGTCCCGCCTGGTCTGGATCCTCGGAGCCGATCAGCTGGCCCGCCTGGACCGCTGGAAGGACGCGCGCGAACTCTGCGGCCTCGTCGAGTTCGCGGTGCTGTCTCGCGACGGGTTGGCGCTGACGCCGCCGGCCTCGCTCGGAGTCCTGGCCCGCCTGACGCTGCTGGCCGCTCCGCCTGTCGACCTTTCGTCGACCGCCTTGCGTGCCGCCTTGCGTCGCGGCGATTCGCCCCGAAACGGCTTGCCCCTCTCGGTGGCTCGCCACATCGATGAGTGCTCCCTTTACCAAGCCTGAACATGTCCGCTCTCAAGAAAAAGACCAAGAAGTCCGCCGCCAAGCCCGCCGCCAAGGGGCGTCCTGCCGCCAAGGCGGGCAAGTCCGCCAAGCCGGCGGCGCGTGCCGTCCGTCCGGCTCGCCGGGTCCTGCCCGCCGTGCCTGCGCTCAAGGCGAAGAGCCGTGGCGAGAAGGCCGCGCCCAAGCCGATGGTCTCGCTGCCGAAGCTGCCGGCTCACCTGGTCGCGGCGGTCCGCGCGCTGGATGACAAGAAGGCGGTCGATATCCGCGTCCTCGAGATGGGCCAGATTTCCTCCGTGGCCGATTTCCTGGTCGTGGCTACCGGCACTTCCGAGCCTCACCTCCGGGCGCTTCGTATCGCCCTTGAACAGGCGCTGGATGAAGTCGGCGTTTCTTCCCGCTCCGAGTCCCAGCGCGACAGCGGCTGGACGGTGGTCGACGCTTTCGACGTGCTCTTCCATGTCTTCCGCGAAGAGACCCGCCGGAGCTACGCCTTGGAGGCGCTCTGGAAGGACGGCCTCGACATTCCGGTCAAGGCCATCCTGAAGGCGGGAGAATAAGGTCTTACCCGGGTGGTAGCGGGCAGGATCGAACTGCCGACCTAGGGCTTATGAGTCCCTCGCTCTAACCAACTGAGCTACGCTACCGAAAACCGAGTCTTGCGAGTCCAGCCCAGCGGGTTCGGCTCGTCAAGCCGATTGCGGTCAAGGCCGGGGGTGGACCAGGATCCAGAAGCACCAAAGCCAGAGCACGCACCCCAGGGAGGCGAGCGCCCAAGCCAGCCCGGCCTGCGTCTGGCGAATTTCACCGAGGCCTTCCCGGTCGAGCAGGTGGCCGGCTTTGCGGACGAAATGCACCGGGAGAAACGCGCCCAGGGACGTCGTGAAGACGAGCAGGATGTAGAGCGAGATCGGCGAGGTTTCCGGGGCCAGCAGCTGCCAGGCATAGACGCCGAGGGCGAAAAGGGGCGGGAGGAGGAAAGTCGATCCGCACCAAAGATAGCCTTCGCGGACCGTGCGTTCCAGGGACTCGCCGGCTTCATGGTGAGCACGGTCGCCCGTCGCGACCGGCGTGTCTCCGGGCCGCAAGTCTCCTGAAGACGGCGAACCCTCGCGGCGCTCGCCGTTCGATTCGCCGGCCGAATGGAGCGGCCCGCGGCTCTGGCCGCTGGCCCGGAGGTGATCGCGCACGGTGAGCCAGCTGCCGTCCACTTCGATGCCGTGCAGCAGGCTGATCTCGCCCGCCCTGAGCATCTCGCCGATGCGCTGGGCGGAGTGCGGTCCGCTGACGGCGCCTTTCCAGCGAAGACGGAATTGTGAGGATGCGCTCATGGTCAGAGATCGCGGCCTTGGAGCAAGGTCTCCCAGCCGCCGGCGGGCGCCACGAGGCCGGTCGGTATGCCCGCCGTGGTCGCCGCCTCCTCGACCGAGCCGGGATAGCGGAGGAGGGGGGAGAGCGGGGCGGCATCGGCCACCCGTCGGATTTCACCGTCGGCGCCGACGGTGAACAGGACCGTGGCCTTGCCTTCGTTGTTAAGCCCGTAAAGGACGGTGTTCTTCAGCGTGTCGCGCAGTTCGGTGCGCCCCTCCCGCGAGACCATGCCCGCGAAGATCAGCCGGCGCGAACGGAGGGCGGCGAAGGTGGCGCGCCAGAAGCGCGCCTCATCCGCGTAGCCCACGCCGGTCTGCCGGACCAGGAAGGTGCGGAGATCTTCCTTGGCGTGAGCCCATTTGTCCTTGAAGAGGAAGTCCAACGGGCGGAGTTCGTTCTGGGTGATCCGGCGAAGCGCTTCCGCATCCCGCTGCGCGGAAGGCGAGAAAAGCGTGCCCCATTCCGCCGGGCGACCGCCGGCGAGGCGGAAGAATTCCTGGAGCTGGTAGGCCCGCAGTTCCGGGTAGGACGACTCGCTGCGGCGGACGCGTTCCATCAGCCGCAGGGGCGGTTCCAGGAGCTGGCCGGTGGCGGGGTCCGAGAAGCGCATCACGTCCTTGATGAACGCCAGTTCGGGGATCGGGTTCACCGCCGTGAGCTCCTCGCCTGCGCGCACGCCGTTGTTGAATTCCTGCCGTCGCCAGGAAGCGTCGACGAGCAGGCCGTCGCGGCTGAACTCCTTGGCCCGCTGCGTATACTGCACGCCGTCGGAGATGGGCGTGCGGGACTCGGTGATCTCTCCCGCGACGTAGACCACGCGGCCCATCTTGACGCCTCGGATCGAATAAAGGCTCAGGGTGGCCCGGCGAAGGGAGTCCGCGACCGACGTGTCCGCCATCTGGCGCAGGATCTTCTGCTCGGCCTCGTTGAGCTTCGCGGGCTGGAACAGTCCGCGCGGGTCGGCCTCGGGCGCCGCGTCCCACATCGCGCCGACCCGGGGGGCGAGGGCCGGGCGGGGCAGCGCGCGCAGGGGCTCGGCCTGCGCGAGGACGAAGGCGGCCCGGGCGCTCAGGTCTGATTTCTCGCCGGCGAGGGTTTCGATGGTCCCGGCGAGGGCGGAGAGGTATCCGGAGAGGTCGGCCGCCTCGGCCAGGGCGCGCAGGGCCGTCGCGGTCTTGCGTTCGCCGCCGAGGCGGAGTTCGGCGCGGTCGGCCTGCGCGAGCGCGGAATCCAGGTCCTTGTCCTTCGCTTCGGTGAGCGTCTTCAGGATGACGCGCATGCGGTCGAGCGCGGCGACCGCCGTCTTGCTGTCCGCGACCACGGCCTCGACGCCGATGGCTTTGGCCAGGGTCGACGACTGGGTTTCCAGTTCCGCCCGCAGGCGGTCCAGTTCGGCCTCGCAGGCGGCCGCGAGGACGGTCGGCTCCGGGAAGAGCGCGTCCAGACGGCGGCGCAAGGTCTCCCCGACGGCCCCGTGCTCTTCGAGGTAGCGGACGGCGCGCGTCTTGGTTTCGGCCAGATTGCCCGGCGTGAGGCCTTGGCGCTGGCGTTCCGCGAGCTGCCGCGCCTCCAGCGTGAGCCTCTGCTCGACGGCCAGCTGGCGCTCGAGCTGCTCCCGCAGGGGGGAGGTCTGCTTCTGCCGGTCTTCCCGTTCGACGGCGGAAGCCCCGGCTTTTTCAAAATCCTCGAGCGCGGTCCTGGCCGCCTCATGGTCGTGCAGTTCGAGCAGCCGCTTCGCTTCCGAGAAGCGCCCCATGACGGCTTCGTTCTGCTGTCGCTGGAGGCTGAAGAAGAGCATGCCGCCGACGACGGCCAGCAGCCCGGCGACCCATGCCGTCGTCTGGACGAGGTAGCGTCGGTTGAGTCGCGTGCGCGTGTTGTGACGGAGCGCGCGGGCCTCGGAGAGCAGTCCCTCGGGCAGTCGCTCCGCCCGTGCTTCGGCGCGTTCGAGCCAGGCGCCGAGCCGGACGATCAGCAGGGCCGGAGCCGTCCCGCGCGCCGCATCCTGACGCAGGCGAGCCCACTCCGAGGTCAGGTCGTCGATGGTCGCGCGCAGGCTCGCCTCCGCTTCGGCCTCGGCGGCCAGTTCGCCCGCCCAGTTTTCCAGCTCCGCGATGGCCGCGGCTTCTTGCGTCGTGAAATCGAGATGGAGGTCGCGGCCGAGGGCCCGGACGCGTGCGAGCGCCCCGGCGCAGGATTCCCATTCGCCGAGGGCGCGGGCGGCCTGCGCGGCGCCGAGGGAGGCGCGCGCTTGTTCGGCGGCCTTGAGGCGCAGCCATTCGACCCGGCGGGCGAGGGCCGCCTGCCAGCGGGGCTCATCGGTCAGCTCCAAGGCTCCGAACCGCTCCATCTTGGTCATGAGCTCGACCGCGGCGGCGTCGTCGTTCGCCGCGAAGAGGGCGCCGACCTTGCCGAGGGCGTCGCGGAGGAACTTGGCGGAAAGGCGGGCGAGTTCCGAGCGGGCGTTCGGGTCGTCCGGATTGATGCGCACGATCGACCGCAGGACGGAGAGGGCGCGATCCTCGTCGCGCCGGCGGATGGCGTCGCGATAGTCCCGGTAGAGCGGGTGGTTCTCGCCGATCTCCCGGCCGTAGAGTCCGTCGACGGCCTGGACGAGCTGGCTGTCCAGGGCGAAGCCGGCGGGGAGTCCGCGTTCGCGGCAGAGCGCGTTCCAGCGATCGGATTCGGCGAAACTGAGGGCGGCGCAGAGTCCGAGCAGGTCGGGCTCGGCTTCGGCGGCCTGGAAGGCGGCGTGCTCGTTGCCCCCGCGGGCCAGCGTCGCGCATTGCTCCAGGCGCTCGCGGGCGCGCTGGCAGAGCGCGGCGTATTCGCCGGCGAGCGAGCGGGCTTCGAGCTCCGGCGCAGGGAGTTCGAGCTGACCGCGGATGCGGGCGATGAGGCGTTCGATCTGCATGCTTCAGCGCAGCTCGAGGAGACGCGGCCCCGCGGAACCGTCGGCGTTGATGGCGCGCAGCGACCAGGGTGCGCCGGCTTCGACGAGCCGTCCGTCTTGCAGCAGTTTACGGCGCGCCTCGAGCGTCTCGAAGGGAGGGGCGCCTGGTCCTTGTTTCCGCTCGAGCCGGTTGAGGTCGGTCTCGACGAGCGAGCGCGACGCGCGCACCGAAGGCAGGTCGCGGTCGGGGAACTCGTGTCCGTCCGGGTAGAGCCCGGTCGCGCCTTGGGTCCAGACGAACGCCTGCGCCGCGGGTTCGGCCCAGGTGGCCGTGCGGATGACGCCGGTGCCGGCGTCGGCGACCAAGGCTCCCGGGCCGAGGTCGAGGGGTTTGAGCGACCGCGTGTCGCCGAGAAGGGCCACGCATTGGCGACGGCCGTCGGGCAGGGTGATCTCGATCAGGCGGTTGACGTCGGCTCGCGCGCCCGCGTGATCGGGGAAGTTGAGCGACACCACGTTCCGGCGGCTGCCGAGGCCGATGCCGATGGCGGGGAGACGGCCGGGCTCCGGGGTCGACTCGATCCAGGTGGTCTGGGAGGTCCGGCGGATCTCGCCGCTGAGCGACTTCGTCTTGTCATCGCGCTGATGAGGCGTCTCGAAATCGAGGAGCCGGATACGGATGGGCACGGTGCGACTGAGGGTGGCTCCGGCCTGTTCCACGAAAGCCGTGAGCGCGTCCACGCCATTGCGCGCGAGCGGGAACTCGGCCTGGGAAGGCTGCCCCGCGCCGGTACCGGCGGTGCGCCATTCTCCGGCGATGAGCAGGACAGGACGGATATCCAGCGAGAGCAGGCGCGTCACGCGCGCGCCGATCTGGCCGAGGCGGCCCCAGGCGGCGTCACGCGGTACGCCGAGTTCGTTCCCGATCCGGACGGCCTCGGCGACCTCCGCGCCGAGGGCGCGCAGAGCCGGAATATCCGTGCTGAAGCCGGGTCGGTCGAGCCGGCGTTGGAGTTGCTGCGCGATGCTCGCGGCGTAGTCGCGCAGGAGGCGCGGCAGCACCTGCTCGCGGTAGTTGGCCGTGAAATTCGGAGAACGGGCGCTGGCCTCCAGCCAGAGTCTGCCGGCGGCGAGCAGATCGTCCCCTTCGAGCAGGCTCTGGATCTCCGTCACGGCTTGGTTGGCCCGCAGGATGGCATCCGCTTGCGCCGAATCGACGGCGGCAGGCACGACGGCCGTCGGCTTGGGCGGAGCCGGCGTCGCGTCGCCGGCTTTGCCGACGATGACGAACACCGCGGCGGCGACCGCGAGCAGGAGGCTTGCCCCGATGATCCAGACAAGGATCGAGGAACCGCCGTCTTTGGCCGGCGTCACGGGGCGGGAAGGAGCCGCGGCGGCGGCGCGAGGCGAAGTCGGCCCCACCGCGGCCTGACGCGCCAGCTCGCCCGAAGGAGCGGGCAACGACGCCGCGACGGCGAGGTCGATGGAGACGGAGCCGCCGGCATGGTGGGCCGCCCACTGGAAGCCTTCCGCCCCGGTGGTGCGTGCGTCGGTCGTGAAGGTCGCATGCCAGGCCGCCTTGCCGATGAGCGCCGAGGACTCGGCCAGCAGGCGGAGCAGCGCCGAGGCCTCGGGCGGATTGAGCAGACCGACGGAGGCCGCGCCGGTGGCGTTGACCAGCCAGGCGGCTTTGGCGCCGGTGCCGGTGGCTTCCCGCCAGGCGATCGCCGGCGCAAGCGGCGGATAGGCGTCGAGTTTCAGGGGACGATCCTCGCCGTCCAGCCAGGCCGGGCTGCCGGACCACTCGGTCTGCCAGCCGCTCCAGCGGGCCGCGATGGCCGCGGGCGGCGGAAGCGTCGCGGCTTCTTCGGGGCTGAAGATGAGATGGTGCGCGAGCCGGTTGTCACGCTGGGTGTAGTCTAGTCCGCGGGCCACGAAGCGCGACAAAACGTACCAGGAACCGCCGCCGGCCTCGAGGATGCGGAAGGTGAAGGTGGCCCCGTCGGAGC
>JBDLWC010000145.1:0-4185 GCA_039804485.1 Verrucomicrobiota bacterium | reverse complement strand
CGATGATGGTCCAGGTGGCGCGGGCGTAACCTTCGCTGAGCGCGACCGAACGGTCCTTGCCCAAGGCGGCCTCTTCGCGGACACGCTCGAAGATGAGGATGTTGGCGTCGACGGCCATGCCGAGGGTGAGCACGAGCGCGGCGACTCCCGGCAGCGTGATGGTCGCGCCGAAGTAAGCCATGGCGCCGAGCATCATGAGCAGGTTGAGGATCATGCCCAGGATGGCGATGAAGCCGCCCCAGACGTAGAAGCCGACCATGAAGAAGACGACCAGCCCGACGGCCACGAGGGAGGCCACGACGGACTTGCCCTGGGCGTCCTTGGCGAGGGAAGGACCGACGGAGGTCACGTCCTGCGTGATGAGGGGGAACTCCAGGGGATTGTTGAGGACGTTGGCCAGTTCGACGGCCTCCTCGCGCGAGAACGAACCCGTGATGGTCGCGCCGGTGCTGCGGATGGCTTCGCGCACGCTCGGCGCGGACTGCAGCTTGCCGTCGAGGACGATGGCGAGCTGTCCGACGGAGCGGACATTGCCTTCGGCGATCTTGGCGGTGAGGTCGCCGAACTTCTTCGAGCCTTCGTCGGTGAACTTCATGTCCACGTAGAACGAGATGCCGTCGTCGGAACGGCCCGAGGCGGACTTGATGATCTTGCCCGTGGCGTCGGCGGCCTTGCGGACGTAGTAGCGGGTGACGGTGATGGCGCCGGTGCGGGCGTCGACATCGCGGAGAGACAGGACCTCGTAGGTCGAGATGGCGGAGGCCGAGCCCAGCAGCGGGTCGACCGGCAGCGAACGAAGGGAGTGCTCGCGCTCGGTCTCGGCGGGCCGCTCCTGGCGGTGGACCTGACGGAACTCGAGCTTCGCCGGCTTCTTCAGAGCGTCGATGACGTCGGGGTTGTTCGCCGCGTCTTCGCCCGGCAGCTGGACTTCCAGCGAGAGGTCGCCCACGGGACGGATGACCGGCTCGGCCACGCCGAACTGGTTGACGCGCTGCTCCATGACCTGGATGGCCTGGGCGACCATGTCGGCCCGGGAGACGCTGGACTTGTCGCCGGCGGATTTCTCGCCGGATTCGGCGCCCGTCGGATCGACCTTGAGCGTGAAGGACACCCCGCCCTGGAGGTCGAGGCCGAGCTTGAGGCGGCCCTGGGAAGCGACCAGCAGCTGCTTCAGGACGATGCCGTTGCGCTTGGCCTGATCAGGTTCGGTGACGATCTGGGCTTCGGTGAAGAAGAACGGACGCAGGTCGACCGGCGCGACGCGCCCGCGGCCTTCGCCGATGTCGCGGAGCGCCTGGAAGTAAGACACCGACTTCTGGTCGGCGGCGACGGCGGGGTCCTTGAAGCGCGCGACGCGACCAAGGGCTTCGGCGTGGAGCTTGTCGAAGTCAGCGCGCTGGGCGATGACCTGCGAAGGGACGAACTGATCGAGAGGGGTCGGAGAAAGCGGGTAGAACTCGAACCAGGCGACAGCCAGGGCGACGAGCGATACCGCGATCTTCCAGAACCAAGTCCTGGACGTCATAGTCAGGGTCGGTTGAGGGTGAGAACCTTAGGCCTGGACGACGGCGTCGACGTCCTTGCCCATGATGGCGGACTTGTGGACGACGAGACGGCCGGAATCGAGCTCAAGGGTGATGCGGTCGTCCTTGATGGAGACGACGCGACCATAGATACCGCCCGCGGCGAGGACTTTGTCGCCGACGGAGAGGTCAGACTGGAGCTTTTCGAGCTCCTTCTGGCGCTTGCGCTGAGGGGCGAAGAGCAGGAAGTACATGCCCACGAAAAGAAGGGCGTACATCACCAGGATCGTCCAGCCACCGCCCTGCTCCTGACCGCCAGCGGCGGGAGTGGCCTGAGCCTGTGCAAGTCCTTGAATGATAGTCGTTTGGATGGTGTTCATTGTTCGTATTGTTTGGAAAGAGGCGGACCGACTGTCTGGAAATGGGATAATGTGCCAAAAAGGCAAGCCCCCGCATGCCCCGATTGGCTTTGATTACCCGGTCCGACCTGCCACTGTGAACAACTCTCCATGAGCTCACCCGCGTCGGAACCCTCGGAAGGTTCCTCTCCCGTCAAACCCCTGACCTTGGCGGCCACCATCGCGGCGCTCGGAGTCGTCTTCGGGGATATCGGGACCAGCCCGCTCTACGCCTTCCGCGAGTGCCTGCGCAACGGGCTCAATGCCGGCGCCCCCGTCAGCCAAGTCGTCGTGCCCGCGGTATCGATGATCATCTGGTCGCTGATCTGCGTGGTGACCATCAAGTACGTCCTCTTCATCATGGAGGCCAACGAGGACGGAGAAGGAGGCATCATGACCCTCGTCTCCCTGGCCTCCGCCAAAGAAAAAGCCGACGACAAAGCCGCGAGCCCCGAGTTCACGTCCAAGCCGAAGCGCAAGCACCGCAGCGTGCTCGTCCTCCTAGGGGTCTTCGGGACCGCCCTGCTCTTCGGCGACGGCGTGATCACCCCGGCCATCTCCGTCCTCTCGGCCCTGGAAGGCATCAAGGAAGCCAATCATAGCCTCCACGGTCCCTTCTCGGAGCACTTCCTGACCATCCTGATCCCCTCCGTCGCCACCGCGATCCTGGTGGGCGTGTTCGCCTTGCAGAAACGCGGCTCAGGACGGGTGGGCATGTACTTCGGGCCGATCACGCTCGCCTGGTTCGCCTGCATCGCGACCACGGGCGTGGGCTCGCTCATCAGCCATTCCGGGCAGGCCAGCGTCATCCTGGGCGCCTTCAATCCGCTTGAAGCGATCGGCTTCTTCATCGACCACCCGGGCCTCTCGATGATCGTCCTGAGCGCGGTCTTCCTCTCCGTCACCGGAGCCGAGGCCCTCTACGCCGACATGGGTCATTTCGGCCAGAAGCCCATCCGGGCCGGCTGGTACTTCATCGTCTTCCCGGCTTTGATCCTCAACTACCTGGGGCAAGGCGCCTGGGCCCTTTCGCAGCCGGCGGCGGAGTTCACCCAAGGTTTCAACCCCTTCTTCAACATGGCGCCCAATTGGGCCCAGATCCCGCTCGTCGTCCTCGCGACGCTGGCGGCCATCATCGCCTCTCAGGCGCTCATCTCCGGGGCCTTCTCGACGACGATGCAGGCCATCCAGCTCAACTACCTGCCGCGCATGCGCGTCGAGCACACCTCGGACCAGGAATCCGGGCAGATCTACATCCCGATCATCAACTGGCTGCTGATGTTCGGCTCCATCTTCCTGGTCCTGCAGTACAAGTCGTCCGAACACCTCGCGAGCGCCTACGGCATGGCGGTCAGCCTGACGATGCTCATCACGACCATCCTCTTCGGCCAGTACCTGCGCCAGCGCTTCAAGATCCCCTCCGTCACGGCCTACGTGTTCGTCGCGCCGGTCATCGTCCTGGAAGTCATCTTCGTGGCCTCGAACTTCCCGAAGATCCTCGAGAACGGCTGGCTCCCGCTCGCGGCCGGCTTCCTCGTCTATTACATCATGGCGGTCTGGAACAAGGGCCGTCTCGCGCTCAAGGCCAAGATGAGCGAAGGCGACAGCGCCGGCGAGTTCGGCAGCTTCCTCGACAGCGTCGAAGACCGTTTCGTGGCCGGCAAGCTCAGCCGCGTGAAGGGCACGGCCGTCTACCTGGCGGGCTCGACGAAGGCCGTGCCGATGGCGCTGGCGCACAACCTCAAGCACAACCGGGCGCTGCACGACCACATCATCGTGATCACGCTCAAGGTGGACGAAGACCGTGCGATCGTCCCCGCCGGCGACCGCGTCAGCTTCCACACCCGCGGACCGAAGTTCTGCAAGCTCGACAGCCACGAAGAGTTCCCGTCCGTGCTCAGCGTGACCGGCAAGTTCGGCTTCCGCGAGAAGCAGGACATCTTCCCGGTGCTCGACGCGGCCTATCGCGAGATGGGCATCACCCCGAACCCGATGGAGATCACCTATTTCCTGAGCCGCGAGACCATCGTCCGGGCCACGACGAGCTTCTCGCTCAACGCGGTGCAGGAAAAGCTCTTCGAGGTCTTGAACCGCAATTCCCTCTCGGCGACGGCGTACTTCAACCTGCCGCCCGGCCGCGTGGTCGAGCTCGGCATGCAGGTGGAACTCTGAGCGCGCTCAGCGCGCGGGGGCTTCGATCCGGAACACGAACGCCTGCACGCAGGGGTGGTTCTCTTCGTCGACCATCTCGCTGGGGGTGGCGA
>JBDLWC010000144.1:0-11198 GCA_039804485.1 Verrucomicrobiota bacterium | reverse complement strand
GAAGGCATTCTCAGGTCCCGGGCCTGCCACCCGCCACCTGTCGCCGCCAACCGCCAACCGCGTCTCCCCCAACTTCATCCTTCATCCCCCATCATTCATCGTTCATCTTGGGGATGACCCCATGAAAAACCCTCGCTGGAACCCCTACCTCGTCGGGGCGCTTATCGGCCTGCTCAGCATCCTGACCTTCTCGCTCGCGAACAAGCCGCTCGGGATGTCGACCGGACTCGCCCAGGCGGCGGGCGCCTGCGCGATGCCGATCCTCGGCGCGGATAAGGTCGCGGCGAATGCTTACTGGGCCAAAGCGACCGTCCCGGCCTGGGATTACAGCACCCTCTTCCTCGTCGGCACGATGCTCGGGGCGTTCCTCAGCGCCCGGATCAGCGGGGCGTTCAAGTTCGCGACGGACTCGTCCGTCTGGACCGAGAGCTTCGGTCCTTCCAAAACCAAGCGCCTCATTGCGGCCTTCCTCGGCGGCGTGATCATCCTCTACGGCGCCCGCCTCGCCGACGGTTGCACCAGCGGCCACGGCATCAGCGGTTGCCTGCAGCTGGCCGTCAGCGGCTGGCTCTTCTTCATCGTGATGTTCGCCTCGGGCATCGTCACCGCGAAACTGCTCTACGGCGGCTCCCGCCAGGCCTAACCCCGCACCGAGACCCACCGCCATGCTTCTCCCGCTCGCTTTCCTCACCGGCACCGAACTCCTCTGGTCGGCCGTCGCCTTCGGCCTCGTCTTCGGCTTCCTGCTGCACCGCGGCGGCGTGACCGACTTCGACGTCATCGTGCGCCTCTTCCGTTTCCAAGACTTCACCGTGCTCAAGGTGATGATGACCGCCATCGCCGTCGGCGGCGTCGGCATCGCGCTCCTGCACGGCCAGGACCTGGCCCAATACCATATCAAACCGACCAACCTCCTCGCGGTCGGACTCGGCGCCGCGATCTTCGGGGTCGGCATGGTCCTCTACGGCTACTGCCCCGGCACCGGCCTCGCCGCCGTCGCCACGGGCCGGCTCGACGCCCTCGCCGGACTCGCCGGCATGATCGTCGGCGGCATCGCCTATGCGCTCACTTTCGAATGGGTCGCCGCGCATATCCTGCCCGTCGGCGCCTACGGCAAACTCCGCCTTCCCGAACTCCTCGGCCTGCCCGAATGGGCCTGCTATGCCGGGCTCGTGCTGATGACGGCCGCGGTCTTCGCCCTCGTCGCGAAAGCAGAAGCGAAGGCAAAGGCGTAGCCTAAGGAGGGGACACGGGGGCAAGGGGAAGCCATACGCACGGAGGACTGAGTTGAGGACTGCGTAGAGGTCTGAGTTGAGGACCGAATGGAGGGGAGGCAATGCGCTCACTTTGAGTTCCCAACCGCCAACCGCTAGCCGCCAATAACTTGAGTGGTTAGGGTCAGGACCGCGTCACGACATCGTAGCCCTGCAGAACGGATGACTGCATCGATGGCAGATGACTGGATCGAAAGTCTGGTCATCATTCACCGGAAACCAGCCGCCAACCTGCGCCGCCCTCGTGGCGTCGGGTCAATTCTGTCCTCAATTCAGTCCTCCATTCAGTCCTCCATTCAGCCCTCGATTCAGCCCTCTACGCAGCCATCGACTCAGCCATCCCGACGAAGTCATTCTCAGGTCCCGGGTCTCGGCCATCGGGACTCAGGTTCGGGCCTTCAGGGTCAGGTGCAGGACCCGGGCCTGAAACCCGAACCTATACCCGCACCAGGACCTGCAGCCGAGACCTGGGACCTGAAGATGGATCCCCCATACTCTATACTCAATACTCCATACTCTCATTGCCCTTGCCTTACCCGAAAACACATTCAAACTATTGAATATGTCAAAATCGCGTCCGCTTGATCCGAAGATCCTCCGCCACTGCGCGGGCGCGCTCCGCACGCTGTCCCACCCGGACCGCCTCCGCATCGTCGAGGCTTTGGAGGACGGCCCGCTGGACGTCTCCGAGCTCACGACGCGCCTCCGCCGCCCGCAGGCGACGGTCAGCCAGCACCTGATGCGCCTGCGCGCCCACGGCCTGGTGGCCGCCGAACGCGCCGGCCGCGTCGCCCGCTACCGGGTGGCCCACGCGGGCTGCTTCTCCATCCTCGGCTGCATCCGTTCCCAATTCTCCAAATAATGCCCATGACCCACTCTCCCAAGATCCTCATCGTCGGCGGCGTCGCCGGCGGCGCCTCGGCCGCCACGCGCGCCCGCCGGTTGAACGAGAACGCCCGCATCATCATGCTGGAGAAGGACGGCTTCGTGTCCTTCGCCAACTGCGGCCTGCCCTACCACCTCGGCGGCGTCATCCAGGACCGCGCGAAGCTGCTGGTGGCGAAGCCGGAGATGTTCAAACAGCGCTTCAACATCGAAGTCCGCGTGCGCCACGAAGCCCTGTCCATCGACCGCGCGAAGAAGTCCGTGCGCATCCGCGACCATGTCGCGGGGACGGAATACGACGAATCCTACGATAAGCTCATCCTCGCCCCCGGCGCGGCCCCGCTCATCCCCGACGTCCCGGGCGTCCGCGCCCAGGGCGTGCATTCGCTGCGCAATATCGAGGATATGGACCGTATCCTGGCCCAGCTGCCGGCGGTGAAGAAGGTCGCAGTGGTCGGCGCGGGCTTCATCGGCCTCGAAGTCGCCGAACAGCTCAAGGAACGCGGGCTGGATGTCACCCTGATCGAAAAAGTCGGCCAGGTACTGCCCCCGCTCGATGCTGAGATGGCCGAGCCCCTCCGCCGCGAACTCCTCCGCCAGGGCATCCGCCTGATCTCGGGCTCGGGCTTCCGCGCCATCCGCGAAGCGGCCGGCCGGGCGACGGGCGTGGTCCTCGAGAACGGCGTCACGGTCGAAGCCGACCTGATCATCCTCGGCTTGGGCGTACGCCCCTACAACCAGCTCGCGGTCGCGGCCGGCCTGGGCGTCGGCCCGACGGGCGGCATCCTGACCGACGAATACCAGCGCACGGCCGACCTCGATATCTACGCGGTCGGCGACGCCGCGGAATACCGCCTTGGCGCCACCGGCCAGCGCGGACGCGTCCCGCTGGCAGGTATCGCCAACCGCACGGGCCGCCTCGTGGGCGAGCACGCCGCGACGGGCAAGTCGGCGGCCGCTCCCGCCGCCTGGGGCACGGCCATCATCAAGGTCTTCGGCCTCGGCGCGGGTATCGCGGGCGATTCGCTGAAGTCCGCCCTGAAACGCGGCGTCGACGCCCGCGCGGTCCATATCACCGCCAATCACCACGCCGGCTATTACCCCGGCGCGAAATCGCTGACGCTGAAGCTGGTCTACGAGGCCGGCACGGGCCGCATCCTCGGCGCCCAGGCGGTCGGCGCGGCCGGCATCGACAAGCGTCTCGATGTGGTCGCCTCGTTCCTCCACTTCGGCGGCACGGTGCGCGACCTCGCCCAGGTCGACCTCGCCTACGCCCCGCCCTTCGGCTCGGCGAAGGACCCGCTCCACATGGCCGCCTTCGCGGCGATGAACGACCTCGACGGCCTGGCGCCGATCCTGCCGCCCGACGTCGATCTGACGGCCTACCAGGTGGTCGACGTCCGCGATGCCGACGAGTGCGCGGAATTGAAGCTCATCGGCGCCGAGCACGCCCATAATATCCCGCTCAACACCTTGCGCGGACGCCTCGGCGAACTGGACAAGTCCAAGCCGACGGCGGTGGCCTGCCACAGCGGCCTGCGCGCCCACGTGGCCACGCGCCTGCTCCGCGAGCATGGCTTCGACGCCGCCAATGTCAGCGGCGCGACGTATGTGCGCGACCTGGCCCTGCGCCCGCCGCTCGACATCACGCCCGCCGCGGCCTCCTGCGGTACCGTCAAGGCCTGCGGCGCCCCGGGAGCGATCGTCGCGGACCGCCATGACGAACTTCACCCGCTGAACGTGATGGCCGCCGCCGGCGCCGGCGCATTGCTGCTCGACGTCCGTTCGCCCGGCGAATTCCGCTCGGGCCGCGTCCAAGGCGCGGTCAATCTGCCGCTTGAGAACGTCACGGCCGAGGCCGTCCGCGCCCTGCTGGTCGGCAATGACCAGAAGTCCGTCCTGCTGCTCTGCGCCTCGGGCGGACGCGCCCGCACCGCGGCCAAGAAGCTCGAAACGAGCGGCCTCAAGACCCTCGTCGTCCAAGGCGGCACGCACTCCTGCCAGCAGGCCGGCCTGCCGATGGACAAGGACGCGGGCGGCATGATCTCGGTCGAACGCCAGGTCCGCATCGCCGCGGGCGCGCTGGTCTTCACCGGCGTCATGCTGGGCACCTTCATCCATCCCGGCTTCTACGGCCTCAGCGGCTTCATCGGCGCCGGCCTCGTCTTCGCCGGTGTCACCGACTGGTGCGGCATGGGCCTCCTGATCGCCAAGGCGCCGTGGAATCGGTGAAGCGTAGAGGACAGAGTCGATGACTGAGTAGAGGGCTGCATCGAGGGCTGAGTCGATGGGATGCAACAGGTAGGGACAGCACCACGTGCTGTCCTATTGTCTTCGTTCCGGTTGGCGGGTGGCAGCCCTGCAGAATGGATGACTGCATCGATGGCAGATGACTGGATCGATGACTGAATCGAAAATCTGGTCATCATCCACCGGAAATCAGGCGCCCGCCTGGGCCGGAGCTCTTTGCCTCGGGTCAATTCAGTCCTCGATTCAGCCCTCGATACAGCCCTCTACTCAGCCATCCTGACGAAGGCATTTTCCTGGCCCACGTGTCACCTTGCCCACATGCCCCCTGCGAGGGCTCCTCATCGAGCCCTCGCTCGACTTTTCGACCCGAAGGGGTAGAACTCCTGCATGTCCAAAAAGCCCGCCGGTTACCCTGAATTCCTGAAGGCCCTGCTCGAGGCCAAGTCGCCGACGGGCCATGAGTTCGCGGCCCAGAAAGTCATCGACGACCACGTGGAGAAGTCGGCCGACAAGTATTCCAAGGACGCGCTGGGCAACCGGATCGCCGAACTCACGGGCGACGGCGGCCCGACGCTGATGTTCGCCGGCCATATCGACGAGATCGGCCTGATCATCTCGCACGTCGACGACAAAGGCTACCTGTACTTCGAATTCCTCGGCGGCCACGACCAGATCATCCCCTCCGGCCGCCGCCTGCACATCCTCACCCGCAACGGGCCCGTGCTCGGCATCACCGGCAAGCGCGCCGTCCACCTGCTCTCGCCCGAGGACCGCAAGCGCGTCCCGGAGCGCCATGACATGTGGATCGACATCGGCGTGACCAACCGCGCCGACGCCCTCGCGATCGTGCGCATCGGCGACCCCGCGGTCTATACCGACGGCCCGGAGATCCTCCGCGGCAGCATCGGCGTGGCCCGCGCGTTCGATGACAAGGCCGGCGCCTACGTGTGCATGGAGGCCTTCCGCCGCCTGGCGAAGGAGAAGAACCTCGCCGCCCGCGTGGTCTCCGTCGCCACCACCCAGGAAGAGATCGGCACGCGCGGCGCGCAGGTCGCCGCCCAGGGCATCCACCCGCAGGTCTCCATCGCGGTCGACGTCGGCCACGCCACCGACCACCCCGACGCCGACAACCGCAAGTTCGGCCGCTTCTCGCTCTCCGGCGGACCCATCATCGCGCGCGGCCCGAACATCAACCCGCTCGTCTACGACCAGATGGTCGAAGCCGCCGAGGCCCTCGACATCCCTTACCAGATCGGCGCGGAATCGCGTCCGACCGGCACCGACGCGCGCGCCATCCAGATGGCCCACGGCGGCGTCGCCTGCGGCCTGCTCTCCATCCCTCTGCGCTACATGCACACCCCGGGCGAAGTCGTCGACCTCGCCGTCGTCGAGCAATCCGTCCAGCTGCTCGTCGAATTCGCCCGCCGCGTGAAGAAGAAGCAGAGTTACGCTTGGTAAGCGCGGCGCGCACCAAGCGAGAGGGGGCACGTGGGCAAGGTGACACGTGGACAAGGGGTAACTAAGTTGACCGGTTGATCGGTTGGCCAGTTGGCCAGGCATCCGATGCAATGGGTAGGGGCGCGACTGCGTCGCGTCCGTTCGCAGCGTCAGATAAGTAAGCCGGGCAGAATTCTTGGACATTCCGATGTCCGTCAGCCCACGGACGCCACGCAGTGGCGCCCCTACCTATTACCCGCAGCATCCTATCCGCTTTCCGGTCTACCCATGGCCCTTCCCCGCACCCACATGCCCACTTGTCACCGTACCCCCTGCGAAGGCTGCGCCTTCGCCTGAGGTCTCTTCCCTCTTGCTACCGTATTACTGCAATACAGCATCACGGCATGACCTACACCCTCCCCGTCAGCAAGCGCGGCACCTTGACCCTGCCTCCTGAACTGCGGCGGCGGCTCAAACTCGATCAGGTCGCCTCGCCCTTGGTCATCGTCGAAGAGCGCGACGGCGGCCTTTTCCTTCAATCGGCCGTGGCCATGCCCATCCGTGACATCCCCAAGGCGACCATTCGTCAGTGGGTGCTCAACGACGAGGCCGACGCCAAAGATCTCAAAGCCTTCCGCCGCAAGAAGTGAGGCTCTTCCTGGATTCCAGCGTATTACTGGCCGCGGCCGGTTCTACGTCAGGGGCTTCGCGTCTGCTGATCACGTCGGCTCAGCGCGAGAGCTGGACCATGCTGACATCGGCCTACTGCCTCAGGGAGGCGGAGCATAACCTTCCGAAACTCGGAACCAAGGCGACGACAGACTGGAAGCGGATCATCAAGCCGGCGTTAGCCGTGGTCGGTACGCACCTGGTCCTGGATCGGCCGCTCATTTATCGGGCCGCCAAAGACCGGCCCGTGGTCATCACCGCCTTAAGCCTGAAGGCCGACGCCCTCCTGACCCTCGACCGCGATGACTTCCATGACCTCCTCGGTTCGTCCGTCTACGGCCTACCCATCCGGACCCCAGGGGAGTTCATGAGGGAGCTTAACAGGTAGGGACAGCACCACATGCTGTCCTGACGTATCCGTTCTCGGGTGGCAGGTGGCAGGAATACACTCTCAGGTCTCAGGTCTCGGCCATCGGGACTCAGGTTCGGGTCTTCAGGTTCAGGTACAGGTCCAGGGCCTGCCACCCGCCACCTGTCGCCGCCACCTGCCACCTGAAACGATTGCGCCCTACCCCTACCCCATCCCTATTCATTTCTCCCATTTGCACTCACCCCTATTCCCACCTTACTCACGCCATGCCCGCCCCTGCCATCGTCTGGCTCCGCCTGGACCTTCGCCTCGCCGACAACCCGTCGCTCGAGGCGGCGGTGAAGCACGGCGGCCCGGTCATCCCCGTCTTCATCCATGACCCCGAGGCCGAAGGACATTGGCAGCCCGGCGGGGCGTCGAACTGGTGGCTGCACCACGCCCTGGAAGATCTCGCCGAGCAGTTCGAAAAAGCCGGTTCGCCGCTGATCATCCGCTCCGGCGATTCGCTCGCCGAGCTCAAGCAGCTCGTCCAGGAGACCGGCGCGGAACTGGTCACGTGGAATCGCCGGCACGAGCCGCTGATCGTAGAACGCGACACCCGCGTGAAGACCTCGCTGCGCAACGCCGGACTCAAGGCCGAGTCCTTCAATGGCAACCTCCTCCACGAACCGCACCTCGTGAAGACCCTCGCCGGCAATCCCTTCCAGGTCTTCACGCCTTTCTGGAAAAACTGCCTCGCGAACCTGAAGTTCGGGATCCCCCTCAAGGCCCCGAAGAAACTCACGCCTTTCGTGAAGCCCCTGAAGTCGGTCGCGGTCGCCAAGCTCGGCCTGCTCCCGAAGATCAAGTGGGACGGCGAGTTCCCCGCAGCCTGGCAGCCGACCCGCGCCGGGGCCGAAAAGCGCCTCCGCGATTTCGTCGCCGCCCCGGTGAAGGATTACCCCACCGACCGGGACATCCCGAAGCTCGACGGCACCTCGCGCCTCTCCCCCTACCTGCACTTCGGGCAGATCTCGCCGCTCGAGATCGTGGACGCCGTGCGCACGGCCGGCCACCTCGGGACCAAGGGCGGCGAGAAATACGTCGCGGAAGTCGGCTGGCGCGAATTCGCCCAGCACCTCATCCACCACTTCCCCGAGACCCCGGACCGTCCGCTGCGGAAGGAGTTCGAGAAATTCCCGTGGCAGCCGGACCGGAAACTCCTGAGGGCCTGGCAGCGCGGTCGCACCGGCTACCCGATCGTCGACGCCGGCATGCGCCAGCTCTGGCAGACCGGCTGGCAGCACAATCGCGTGCGCATGATCGCCGCTTCGGTGCTCGTGAAACACCTCCTCCAGCCCTGGAACGAGGGCGCCAAGTGGTATTGGGACACCCTCGTCGACGCCGACCTCGGCGCGAACACCATGGGCTGGCAGTGGGCCGGCGGCTGCGGGGCCGACGCCGCCCCGTATTTCCGCGTCTTCAATCCTGTGCTCCAAGGCGAGAAGTTCGACCCCGAGGGCGACTACGTCCGCCGCTGGGTGCCTGAGCTCGCCAAGCTCCCCGCCGAGTGGATCCATCAGCCTTGGGAAGCCCCCATGCACGTCCTCGCCGAGGCCGGCATCAAACTCGGCCAGGATTACCCCGCCCCGCTCGTCGGCCTGACCGCCGGCCGCGACCGGGCGTTGGCCGCGCTCAAGGCGATGAGGCCCTGAGAGGGGTAAGCGTGCGAGCGAGGACTCTGCTGACCAGAAGCCCGGGGGCTTAGAGCGATAGGAGATACAGGGCTCAATGGGAGCAGCAGAGGGAAGCCGGATAGTTAGACAGGAAACCTGTGACCGAAGCTAAGATTTCGGTTTCAGGTCTTCCTTGGCGTATTGGCTCGCCCAACCGCTGACCGCCAATCGCTGAAACCCAGGCCACAACCACGGGTGCGAGGAAATAACCTCTCAGCTGAGGCCGAACGGCCGGTTCAGCCTTACTTGGAGCCGTGCCGGCCCTCCGAGCTTTCCTTGCTCGTATTAAGACACAATAAACGATCAGGCCAGGCGGCGGGATAAGATTCCCTGAATAAAGGCATAAACCATGGGGAAGCCTAGCGATGAATATGAACTATTATTTTATTATTAGAAAATCCTGTTTTAATTAGCCTGATGGGACTTTTACTCGCCGGAATCATAACCCAATGAAAGCCCCACGCATTCTTACTCTCATCGCTTGCCTCGGTCTTGCGCCGATATTGGCCCTAGGTCAGAACGCGCAGATCAAGACCGACGCCAAGACCGTTGAAGCCGAAGGAAAGACCAAGACCACCGTCACCGTCGAAATCGACGTGAAGACCCCCACGGCCCCCGACCGCTCCGCGATTTTGGTACTGAGAGCCAACTCGGCCCCCGCGGGCGCTTTCGCCTCGTTGCTCAGCGCCAAGCTCGCCTCCAAGGCCGCGGCTTCAGGAGTGTCGGTCTCCCCGACCGAGAACGCCGCCCAGACGGAGTCACAGATGATCGTCGAATCCCGCGGACGCGGGGCTAACTACCTGATCGATGTCACCGTGGCGCAATTCAGCACGGCGACCGCGACCATCTTCGGTCAGGATCAGCGCCGCATGGCGGCGACCCTGGCCTGGCGAGTGATCGACGTCACCGGCGCCAACTCGGCCGTCGCCTCCGGCGAAGCCAAAGATTTCTCGCTCAACGACCCTATCCTCCCCGTCGACGAGCAATCCTCGGCCCTGGCAGACTCGCTGGCGGCCAAAGCCGGGGAAGCCATCTCCGCCGCGCTGGGCAAGGCCCCGACGCGGAATATCAACGATATCGCGGTACCGGTATCCATCGTGGCCGATGAACTCACCTTTCCGGGCATCGTCATCAGCAAGGACAACACGCTGGCGCGCTCCGCAGAGAACCTGCAGGTGAAACTCTCCGGCTTCACCTTGCTGGTGGATGGCATCACCGTCGGAACGGTCTCAGGCGACGAGCCTATCTACCTTCCCGAGGGCCTGCACCTCGTTGCTTTCCAGCGAAACGGCTTCGAACCTTGGTCGCAGCGGGTACGCGTGAGCAAGAATCTGAAGTTGAACCCGGTCATCCGCCCGGATGAAGCCGGCCTGGCGCGCTGGCGCTCGCAGATCGGTTATATGCAGGGACTGACGATGGGCGCCAAGCTGGACGAAGCCCAGGTCGCCCGCATCAAGGCCGACGCCGAACGCCTCGCCCAGAGCGGTTACCGAGTCGACGTCCGGATGGACCGTAAAGAGAACGTCCAAAGCGACGTCAAGGTCAACGCCAAGGAACTCCCTGAGCAGAAAGTGATCGTCAAATGATCGCCGTGAAAAAAGCGCTGCTCCTGCTGCCTCTCGCGGGACTGCTCTTCTCGGGCTGCACCTCGGATTACGCGCGCAATGCCGCAGGTTTCCATGAAAGCTTCGCGGGGGGCGACTACGCAACCTCCTTGGAGCAGGCGACGAAGGCCACCGAGGCCGCCAAGCCCACCGACGCGGTGATCATGAAGTTGCAGCTTGGCTCGATTCAGCGGGCCGCCGGGATGCCGGCCGCCGCCGCCAAGACCTTCGAGGAAGCCGAAGACCTCTTTTCGGCCTATGACCGCACCCCGGAAGTCTCGCTCACCGGCGAAGGCTTGTCGGCGTTCACCAATCCCTACGCCCTGCCCTACCGCGGGCGAGCCTACGACCGTACCATGGCCGCGACTTTGCAGGCGCTGAGCCACTTGCAGGCGGGCGAAAGCGCCAAGGCGCGCGTCGCCATGAATCGCGCCTTGTTCCGACAGGAAGACGCCAAGCGTCTCTCCGCGGAGAAAGCGCGTATCGCCAGGGAAGAAAGTTCGGCGGCCCGATCGGCGGATGCACGGACCTCCCAGGCCGCCGACAGCGCCGATGTCGTCAAGGCAACCCGGGCCAGCCAAGCCCTGCTGGCCGACCTCCCTTCCTATAAGGGCTACGTCAACCCTTTCACCTCATGGCTTCACGGGGTCTTCTTCCTGCACCGCGCGGAAAGCCAAGGCGACGTCGAGAAGGCCCGTAAATCCCTTGAACTGGCCTCCGCGATGCTGAAGGACAACGCCGCGATCAGGACCGACCTCGCTGAGGCAGCCGCGGGGCATGGAAGGCCTGGCTCCGCCGGACAGACCACCGTGTATGTGCTCCACGAAACGGGCCGCGCCCCGGTGTGGACGGAGAATAAATTCACCTTCCCCTTCATCCTGGTAGACCAAAGCGCCCCGATCATCGCGGTGGCGCTTCCGGAGATGCAGCCCGTGCCTGACAACACCGAACTCGTGGCCATCGCCGGCGGCAAAGAGACGAAAGCGGAGACCCT